>NZ_JBJTER010000209.1:0-2900 GCF_046093005.1 Aestuariivirga sp. | reverse complement strand
CGGTCGATCTTGAGGGCCTGCGGCTCGAAGGCCACGCCGCCGATCAGGAGGGCGACCGAGAGATTGTGCATCTTGCCCAGCGTCTCGAAGGCCTCGCGCACCTGGTCGGCCAGTTCGCGGGTGGGCTCCAGGATCAGCGTGCGCGGCATTCTTGCGCGCGCGCGGCCCTTTTCGAGGAGCGAGAGCATGGGAAGGACGAAGGCCGCCGTCTTGCCGGAGCCCGTCTGGGCGAGGCCCATCACGTCACGGCGCTGCAGGGCGGGCGGGATCGCCTCAGCCTGAATGGGGGTGGGGGTCTGGTAACCGGCGGCGGCGACCGCCTCGAGGGTTCTTGGGCTCAGTCCGAGCTCGGAGAAGTTCATGTGGGGTGAAAAACCAATCTGGCGGCGGTGTTTGACGTGAAACAGCAAGCCGGGCGGAGTGCGCCATAAATGCCCGGCAACGTGATGTGTTGGCAGATAGTGATTTTATTGGGGAAAGTCAATCGACGGCCCACAGAGCTCTTGCAGGATCGCACAGGAAAGCACAATCTTGACGCGATTTCAGGACTATCCTGAGATTGTTAATTTGCTTTCATCATCGCGTCCGAAGCGGGCGCGCTGGCGAGACAGGGGGGAACAACAATGATCAAGAAACTTGGCGCTGAGTTCTTCGGCACATTCTGGCTGGTGCTGGGCGGTTGCGGCGCTGCCGTACTGGCCGCCGGCTTTCCGGGCTTCGGCATTGGCTTTCTCGGCGTGGCGCTGGCCTTCGGCCTCACCGTGCTGACCATGGCCTATGCGGTGGGGCATGTGTCCGGCGCCCATTTCAACCCGGCCGTGACGGTGGGCCTGGCCGCCGCGGGCCGCGTCGGCTGGGGAATCGTGCCGGGCTATGTCGTCGCCCAGGTGCTGGGCGGCGCGCTCGGGGCCTTCGTGCTTTATCTCATCGCCAGCGGCAAGGCTGACTTCGCAACCGCCGGGGGTTTCGCGTCCAACGGCTATGGCGAGCATTCGCCGGGCGGCTATTCGCTCACCGCCGCCCTCGTCTGCGAGGTGGTGATGACCGCCATGTTCCTGGTGGTGATCCTCGGCGTCACCCACAGGAACGCCCCCGCCGGCTTCGCGCCGCTGGCCATCGGGCTGGCGCTGACGCTCATTCACCTGATTTCCATTCCGGTGACCAATACCTCGGTGAATCCGGCGCGCTCCACGGCGGTCGCCCTGTTTGCGGATGGCTGGGCGATGCAGCAGCTCTGGCTGTTCTGGCTGGCGCCGCTGGCGGGTGGCGTGATCGGCGCCTTCGTCCACCGCTTCATCTCGGAGGATTGAGCGCTTTTCATGAACAAAGGGGCGGATCCCATCGGGAACCCGCCCCAGTTCTACGCTCACGCACGGGAGGAAACTCCGCATGACGAATCGGCGCTAGATTACACGAAGATTGCGCCTTATCCAAACGCTGGCGCGCTATTCCAGCCGCGAAGGAAAGCCCGGCGCCCTGAGGTCGGTGTGGAGCAGGTCCTCCAGCAGCTTGGCGATCTGGGTTGATTGCGCCTGCCCGCCATAGGCGGCTTTTCCTTTCATGAAGGTCTGCTGGGTCATCGAGGCCAGATCCAGCGGCACGCCGAATTCCTTGCCGAAATTCATGGCGAAGCCCAGGTCCTTCAGCGCCAGGTCCATGGTGAAGGCGATGTCATAGCTGCCGTTGAGGATGAGCTGACCCTCCGTCTCATGCACGAAGCTGGTGCCGGACGACGCGGTGATCGCCTGCCAGGCCTGGCCAAGATCGAGCCCGCCACGCTTTGCCAGCATCAGGGCTTCGGCATCGGCCACCAGATGGATGAAGGCCAGCATGTTGGTGATCACCTTGATGACCGCCGCGGAGCCGATCGGCCCCATATGGAAGATCTTCTTTCCGATGGTTTCCAGCGCCGGCTTGTGAAGTTCGAACACCGCCTTGTCGCCGCCCACCAGCACGGTGATCTCGCCGCGCGCCGCAAGATGCACGCCGCCCGTCACCGGCGCTTCGAGCACCCTGACGCCTTTGGCCTCCGCCATGGCGGCGAGGCGCTGCATCTCATCGCGGCCATTGGTGGAATTCTCGATCCAGGTCGCGCCGGGCTTCAGCGTGGTGAGGATTTCGGCCAGCACTTTCTCCGAAACCGCGGGCGACGGCAGGCAGGTGAAGACATGGTCCACCCTGGAAGCCAAGCCGGCGGGCGAGGCCGCCCAGGACGCGCCGTCCCTCAGATGGCGTTCGGCCAGCGCCGGGTCGAGGTCGAAGACGGTAACCTTGTAGCCCTTCTTCACCAGCGAATGCGCCAGGTGCCCGCCCAGATTGCCGAGCCCGACATAGCCGTAATGCATGATCTATTCTTCCTTGCGCAGCGGGCGGTTGGTCATTTCGAGGTGGAGGTTGGCGCCGGTGTAGGGATGGGCTTCAGCCACCTCCTCATTGAGCTCGATGCCAAGCCCCGGTTCGCCGGGCGGGATCACATAACCGTCCTGCCAGAGGATCGGCTTCTTCAAGATCTGCGCATGGAAGCCGCCCCATTCCTCGATCGATTCGAGGATGAGGAAATTCGGCAGCGAGGCGGCGTAATGAATGTTGGCGGCCCCCTCCACCGGACCCGCGTAAAGATGCGGCGCGATCTGCGCGTAATAGGTTTCCGCCATGCCGGCGATCTTCTTGGCCTCCATCAGGCCGCCTACCCGGCCCAGCGCCATCTGCAGGATGGAAGCCGCGCGGCATTCCAGCACCCGGGCGAATTCATATTTGGTGGTCAGCCGCTCGCCGGTGGCCACCGGAATGGAGGTGGCGCGCGCCACCACCGCCAACTCCACGGGCTTTTCACGCGGCACCGGCTCCACGAAACACAGGGGGTCGAACCGCTCGATCATTCTTTCAAAGCGAAAGGCGCC
>NZ_JBJTER010000208.1:0-13408 GCF_046093005.1 Aestuariivirga sp. | reverse complement strand
GCGCCCGCTTTCGTCCTCTCCCGCCTGCGGGAGAGGAAGGGGCCCCAACGAAGTTGGGGAAGGTGAGGGGAGCGAAGCGTGCTGCTTGATTTCTCACGCCACCTTCCCCTCATCTTTCCCATTGCTTCGCAATGGGCCCCTTTCTTCTCCCGCTCAAGGAGCGGGAGAAGACCTAGGGCACATGACGGCGCGAAACATCGGAAGCATGTCCGCCGTCATAAACCCCTGGCCATGTCCCTGAGCTTGAACTTCTGGATCTTGCCGGTCGAGGTTTTGGGAAGCTCGGTGAACACCACATGGCGCGGCGCCTTGAAGCTGGCGAGGCCGCCGCGGCACCAGGCGATGATCTCTTCCGCCGTGGCCTGCTTGCCGGGTTTGAGCTCCACGAAGGCGCAAGGCGTTTCGCCCCATTTCTCGTCAGGCCGCGCCACCACCGCCGCCGCCTGCACGGCGGGGTGCTTGTAGAGCACGTCCTCGACCTCGATCGAGGAGATGTTCTCGCCGCCTGAGATGATGATGTCCTTCGAGCGGTCCTTCAACTGGATGTAGCCGTCGGGGTGCAAGACGCCCAGGTCGCCCGAATGGAACCAGCCGCCGCGGAAGGCCTCGGCAGAGGCCTTCGGGTTCTTGAGATAGCCCTTCATCACGATGTTGCCGCGGAACATCACCTCGCCCATGGTTTCGCCGTCGGCGGGCACCCGCTCCATGGTCTCGGGGTTCATCACGGTCAGGTCCTCGAGCGCGTGGTAGCGCACGCCCTGCCTGGCCTTCCTGGCGGCGCGCGCCGGGCTGTCGAGCAGGTCCCATTCGGCCTTCCAGTCATTGACCACGGCTGGCCCATAGGTTTCGGTGAGGCCGTAGAGATGCGTGACGTTGAAGCCCGCATCCGCCATGGCGGCCAGCACCGCCTCGGGCGGCGGCGCCGCGGCGGTGAAGAATTCCACCTTGTGAGAGAGCGCGCGCTTGTCTTCCGCCGGCGCGTTGAGGATCGTCGACATCACGATGGGCGCGCCGCACAGATGCGTGACCTTGTGTTCGGCGAGCGCTTCCCAGATTGCCCTGGGCCGCACCCAGCGCAGCGTCACATGAGTGCCGCCAACCACCGAGATCGACCACGGAAAGCACCAGCCGTTGCAGTGGAACATCGGCAGCGTCCAGAGATAGACGGGGTGCTTGGGCATCGCCGCGGTCAGCACATTGCCCTGCGCCAGGAGATAGGCGCCGCGGTGGTGATAGACCACGCCCTTCGGGTTGCCGGTGGTGCCGGACGTATAGTTGAGCGAGATCGCCTCCCACTCGTCGGCGGGCCACAGCCAGTCGAAGCCAGCATCGCCGCTGGCCAGGAACTGCTCATAATCGATGGCGCCCACCGGCTCGCCGTCCACCGCATATTCCGGGTCCACGTAGTCGATGACGATCGGGTGCGGCGCCTTCATCAGCGCCAGCGCTTCGCGGGCGAGCCTCGAGAATTCCCGGTCGACGATCAGCACCCGCGCCTCCGCGTGAGCGAGCGAGAAGGCGATGGTGGCGGCATCGAGCCTGGTGTTGAGCGTGTTCAGCACCGCCCCCGCCATCGGCGCGCCATAGTGGCATTCGAGCATGGCGGGCGTGTTGGCGAGCAGCACCGAGACGGTCTCACCCTTCCTGATGCCGGCCCTGGCCAGCGACGAGGCGAGCTTGCGGCAGCGGCCATAGAACGCCGCATAGCTGGTGCGCTGGCGGCCATGCACGATCGCCATGTGATCCGGGTAGACGGCCGCCGCGCGCGCCAGGAAGCTGAGCGGCGTCAACGGCTGGAAATTGGCGGCATTCTTGTCGAGGTCTTTCTCATAGGCGGACATGAGGCTATCCTTGGTCAGAATGAAAGCGGTTCTAGCCCAGCCGGCTCCGCCGTCAAAGCGGCCCCTCCGGCTGGGCAAACCCGCCCTCGATCATCGCAGCGAAAGGCCCGCCTCATGAGCCGCTATCACGAGACCTATGCCAGCTGGAAACAGGACCCGGCCGCGTTCTGGGCGGAGGCCGCCAGGGCCATCGACTGGGCCGCGCCCTGGCAGCAGGTCTATGCCCAGGTCGGCGGGCTCGACCGCTGGTTCGTTGGCGCTCAATGCAACACCTGCTGGAACGCCGTGGACCGCCATGTGAAGGAGGGCCATGGCGAGCGGCTTGCGCTGATCTATGACAGCCCGGTCACCGGCGCCAGGGCGCGCTACACCTATCGCCAGCTCCTCGACGAGGTGTCGGTGCTGGCGGCGGCACTCGAGGATCTCGGCGTGCGCAGGGGCGACCGGGTGATCCTCTATATGCCGATGGTTCCGGAGGCGCTGTTCGGCATGCTGGCCTGCGCCAGGCTGGGCGCCATCCACTCGGTCGTGTTCGGCGGCTTCGCGCCGCCGGAACTCGCCACCCGCATCAATGACGCCAAGCCCAGGCTCATCCTGTCCGCCTCCTGCGGCATCGAGCCGGGCCGGGTCATCGCCTACAAGCCGCTGCTTGACCAGGCGCTGGACATCGCCGCGCACAAGGTCGAATCCTGCGTCATCCTGCAGCGCCCGCAGGTTGCCGCGGAGCTCAAAGCGGGCCGCGACCATGACTGGGAAGACATCACCCGCGTCGCCAGGGGCCAGGGCCGCGCGGCCGCCTGTGTGAACGTCGAGGCCACCGACCCGCTCTATATTCTCTATACCTCCGGCACCACCGGCCAGCCCAAGGGCGTGGTGCGCGACAATGGCGGGCATATGGTGGCGCTCAGATGGTCGATGGAAAACATCTACGGCATCAGGCCCGGCGAGGTGTTCTGGGCGGCCTCGGACGTGGGCTGGGTGGTGGGCCATTCCTACATCGTCTATGCGCCGCTGCTGCATGGCGCCACCACCATCCTGTTCGAGGGAAAGCCCGTGGGCACGCCGGATCCCGGAACCTTCTGGCGCATCGTGTCGGACTATGGCGTCTCGGCGCTGTTCACCGCGCCCACCGCTTTCCGGGCCATCAAGAAGGAAGACCCGGAAGGAAACTTCATCCGCAAATATGATCTCTCCTCGCTGCGCACCCTGTTTCTGGCGGGCGAGCGCGCCGACCCCGACACGGTGAAATGGGCCGAGGACATGCTGAAAGTTCCGGTCGTCGATCACTGGTGGCAGACCGAAACCGGCTGGTCGATTGCCGCCAATCCGGTGGGGCTCGGCATGCTGCCGGTGAAGCACGGCTCGCCCACCGTGGCGATGCCCGGCTATGACATCCAGGTGCTGGACGAAGGCGGCCATGAAGTGCCGCGCGGCAAGCTGGGCGCCATCTGCGTGAAGCTGCCGCTGCCGCCCTCCTGCCTGCCGACGCTCTGGAACAATGACGAGCGCTTCCGCAATAGCTATCTCTCGCGCTTTCCCGGCTATTACGAGACCGCCGACGCGGGCTTCATGGACGAGGACGGCTACGTCTACATCATGGCCCGCACCGACGACATCATCAACGTGGCGGGCCACCGGCTTTCGACCGGCGGCATGGAGGAAGTGCTCGCCGGCCACCCCAATGTGGCGGAAACGGCAGTCATCGGCATCGCCGATCAGCTGAAGGGCCAGGTGCCGGTGGGCTTCGTGGTGCTGAAGGCGGGCGTTGCCCGGCCCGCCGCCGACATCGAGAAGGAATGCGTGGCCCGCATCCGCGAGAAGATCGGCGCGGTGGCCGCGCTCAAGACGGTCGTGGTGGTGCCGCGCCTGCCCAAGACGCGGTCCGGCAAGATCCTGCGCGCCACGATGCGCAAGATCGCTGACCGGGAGGAGTTCAAGACGCCGGCCACCATCGACGATCCAGCGATCCTCGATGAAATCCGCGCCGCGCTGGCGGGCAAGGGGATCGGGGTTTGAGCCTGGCAGGCGAAACGCCACACAAACTGGGCAACTGTCAGAACGCCATAAGGTGGGTTGCGAATTGTATCATAAAATGATATATTCTGATACAATAGGATTGGTCGCTATGGCATCCAGTTACACGCTTGGAACGCACTTCGAGGACTTCGTGAAGGGCCTCGTCAGCAGTGGCCGCTATGCAACGGCCAGCGAGGTCATGCGGGATGGCCTCCGCCTGCTTGAAGAGCGGGAAAACCTCCAGCAGGCGAAAATCGAAGCGCTGCGAACGCTGATACAGGAGGGCCGGGACAGCGGCGCCAGTTTGCCTGCCGATGCGGTGCTTGACCGCCTGGCCGCAAAATACGCGGGCAAGAGCCCGGGTAAATGAGGGTTGCCTTCTCACCCCGTGCGGCCCATGACATTGAAGAAATCGGCGACTACATTTTTCTCGACAATCCGCAAGCCGCGTTGAAGTTTATAGCTGGCTTAAGGGCGAGGTGCGCGCGCCTTTCCTCTTCTCCTCTGGGCGGGGCCGCGCGGCCTGAGCTTGGAGAAAACCTCCGGTCGGTTCCATTTGGCCGTTACGTGATCTTCTACACGCCGCTGCCGGATCAGATCTTGATTGAGCGGGTTCTGCATGGGGCGAGGGATATCCCCGTGATCTATGGCGAAGAAATCTAGCGCCTCCCGCATGCGCCGAGCGGCGAGGAGTTCCGAACATCGTTTGCCCGCCCGCTCAATCCGCGAAAGGGTCCTTCATCAGGATGGTGTCCTCGCGCTCCGGGCTGGTTGACAGCAGGGCCACCGGGCAGGCGATCAGCTCTTCGAGGTAGCGGACGTATTTGATGGCCTGGGCGCAGCTCCCCGCCCAGCTGCGCGCGCCGGCTGTCGTTCCTTTCCAGCCTTCGAAGCTTTCATAGACGGGCACCACGCGCTTCTGCGCCTCCTCGGCTTCGGGAAAGCGGTCGATCCGCTTGCCATCCAGCTCATAGCCGATCCCCACCTTGATCTCGTCGAGCCCGTCCAGCACGTCGAGCTTGGTCAGCGCGATGCCATGGATGCCGGAAGTCCTGATCGCCTGGCGCACCAGCACCGCGTCGAACCAGCCGCAGCGGCGCTTGCGGCCCGTCACCGTGCCGAACTCGCGGCCGCGCTGGCCGATATATTCGCCGATGTCATTCTGCTGCTCGGTGGGGAACGGGCCGGAGCCCACCCGCGTGGTGTAGGCCTTGGCGATGCCCAGCACATAGCCGATCGAGGATGGCCCGAGGCCGGAGCCCGCCGCCGCTTGGCCCGCCACCGTGTTGGACGAGGTCACATAAGGATAGGTGCCGTGGTCGATGTCGAGCAGGATGCCCTGCGCGCCCTCGAAGAGGATGCGCTTTCCGTCGCGCTTGGCTTCGTCGAGCAGCGCCCAGACGGCGTCCGAAAACGGCAGGATGCGCGGCGCGATGGCGGCCAGTTCGGCGATCAGATCATCCGCCTTCACCTCCGGCTGGCCCATGCCGCGGCGCAGCGCGTTGTGATGGCCGAGCAGCCGCGCGACCTTGGGGCCGATGGTGCCGAGATCAGCGAGGTCGCTCACCCGGATGGCGCGGCGGCCGACCTTGTCCTCATAGGCGGGGCCGATGCCGCGCCCGGTGGTGCCGATCTTGGCGGCGCCCGCGGCGGCCTCGCGCATCTGGTCGAGGTCGCGGTGCAACGGCAGGATCAGCGTGGCATTGCCGGCAACGCGCAGGTTGTGGCGCGTGATCTCGACGGCTTGCGAACCCAGCTTGTCGATTTCGGCGGCCAGCGCCCAGGGGTCGATCACCACGCCATTGCCGATCACCGACAGCTTGCCCGGCCTGACGATGCCCGACGGCAGCAGCGACAGCTTGTAGGTGACGCCGTCGATCACCAGCGTATGGCCGGCATTGTGGCCGCCCTGGAAGCGCACCACCACATCGGCGCGCTCCGAGAGCCAGTCCACCAGCTTGCCCTTGCCTTCGTCGCCCCATTGGGCGCCGACCACCGCGACATTCGCCATTTCCGGTTCCCCGTCATTCACAGCAACGGCCCCGGGCGGGATGCGCCGCCGGGGCCGTTGACGGTGTCTACAGCAATGCGCGGCCGGGGCAAAGCGGAGATGCGGGGGGCGGCCGATCCGCCCTGTTGACCTTGGTGATCCCGCGGTGCAAGCCTCTGGCTTGCGATCTCAGAAAGGGAAAAGCCCGTGATGAAACTCAAGTCCGCGCTGTCCGGACTGGCCTTGCTGGCCGGCATCAGCGGCCCCGCCTTTGCCGCGGCCACGCCGGAAGAGGCCCAGCGCCTCACGGACGTGTTCCAGACCTATCTGGGCAAGGAACCCGGCGTGGTGACCGTAACGCCCGAGGGCGACAGTTACCGCGCCCGGTTCGACGCCGCGCCGCTGTTTGCCAAGATCAGGGAACCAAACGTCACCTTAAGCCTCACGCCCATCGAATGGCTGATCACGCCGCAGGGCGGCGGCAAATGGCAGGTCGACCAGGACCAGCCGCTGGCCTTCCAGATGAAAGCCGGTGATGCGGCACAGGGTGCGGAAGGGGCCATCGAGTTCAGAATCCAGCTGGGCTCCTACAAGGGCACTGGCGTGTTTGATGAGGCTCTGTCCAGCTTCGCTTCCACGAGCAGCGAACTGAAGCAGATTGCCATGGATCAACAGATGTCCGCGCGGGGGCAGGAAAGCCGGACCATCAGCACGGCCGACAGCATCTCAGTCACATGGGCGCTGACCGGCAGCGCCGATGACGCTGAAAGCACCATGAATATCGGCTACCAGGGCCTCCGCCAGACTTTCAGTGGATCGGATGCGTCCGGAGCTCCGGTGCCAGCCATGGCGTTCTCTCAGTCCTCCAGCGATGGAAAACAGACCATCACCAGCAAGGGCCTCAAGCCAAAGGCAATCGCCGATCTGATCGCCTGGTTCGTACAGCGGCCTTCCGGGGAAGCGATCGCCGCGGACCAGGCGGAGCTGAAGGGCAAGCTCAAGGCCGCGATGCCTCTGGTGAGGAGCATGTCATCAACCCAGACCATGAACGCGCTCGCCGTGAATACCGTGGCGGGGAGTTTCGGCCTGCAACAGCTCGGACTTGATATGGAGGTCACGGGCTTCGTCAGTGACGGCTATTTCCGGCAGCGCTTCTCGTTCACCGGCATCTCGGCGCCACAGGAACTTGTTCAGCCCTGGGTGGCTGACATCATCCCTCAAGATTTCGTGCTGGATTTCAATGTCAGCAAATATGATCTCGCCGCCGCCGCGGCGCTTTTCATCGACAAAATGGACCTCGCCAAAGACCCGCCTGTGTCAGAGGCCGTCGAAAGTGAGCTCATCATGGCGTTGCTGCCCGGCGGCGTGGTGCAGATCGGCTTGGGACCCAGCGAAATTCTCGCCAAGGCCTTCAACCTCAAAGCTGAAGGCGGCATGACGGCGGGGCCCGCCGTGATGCCGGCTGGCAAGGCGCTGCTCAAGCTCACCGGCATGGACCAGCTGATGGCCGCCCTGCAGGCAGCCCCGCCCGAGATGGAAATGCAGAATCTCGCGCCGATGCTGCTGCTGGTCCGGGGCCTCGCCAGGCAGGAGGCGGATGGTTCCCTGTCCTGGGCCATCGAAAGCACGCCCACCGGCGGCGTCACCGTCAACGGCACCGACCTCACCAAGATGATCGGCGGGCAGTAGCCGCCGCCGTCAGAAACGCAACGGCTTCACCTGCCGCACATGCGGCAGACTGTTCACCGCCTGGAGCACCGGCGGCGGCGGCTCCTCGTCGACCGAGACGAGGCAGATCGCCTCGCCGCCCTGGGAGCGCCGCCCGAGGTTGAAGGTGGCGATGTTGACGCCGGCATTGCCCAGCACCGTTCCCAGCGCGCCGATGAAGCCGGGCCTGTCCTCATTGGTGATGTAGAGCATGTGCGGGCCGAATTCGGCTTCAAGGTCGATGCCCTTGATCTGGATGAGCCGCGCCTTGCCGTCCGAGAACACCGTGCCGGCCACCGCCCGCTCGAGCCCCGCCGTCTTCACGGTGAGGCGGATGTAGTTCTCATAGGCGCCGCGCTGCGATTGCCGCACCTCATCCACCTTGATGCCGCGTTCGCGCGCCACCACCGGGGCCGACACCATGTTCACCAGGCCCAGCATCGGCCGCAGCATGCCAGCCAGCGCCGCCGAGGTCAGCGCCCGGGTGTTCATCTCGCCAACCTCGCCCGCATATTCGATGACGATGCGTTCGACCGGTTCTTCGGTGAGCTGGCCCGCGAAGGAGCCAAGCTTTTCCGCCACCGCGATGAAGGGTGACAGCCGCGGCGCCTCGTCCGCCGAGATCGACGGCATGTTGAGCGCGTTGCTCACCGCGCCGTTGAGCAGATAGTCCGCCATCTGCTCCGCGACCTGCAGCGCCACGTTTTCCTGCGCCTCGCCGGTCGAGGCGCCGAGATGCGGCGTGCAGACGACATTCTCGTGCCCGAACAGCTTGTGGCTGACAGCGGGTTCCGCCTCGAACACGTCAAGCGCCGCGCCCGCCACCTGGCCTGACATCAGCGCCTCATACAGCGCGTCTTCCGCCACCAGGCCGCCGCGCGCGCAGTTGATGATGCGCACACCCTTGCGGCATTTGGCCAGCGCCGCCGCGTCGATGATGTTGCGCGTCTTGTCGGTCAAGGGCGTATGCAGCGTGATGAAGTCGGAACGGCGGAAGATGTCGTCGAGCTCCACTTTCTCGACGCCGATTTCGATCGCCCGCTCCGGCGACAGGAACGGGTCATAGGCGATCACCCGCATCTTAAGGCCCAGCGCCCGGTCAGCGACGATCGCGCCGATGTTGCCGCAGCCGATCACGCCCAGCGTCTTGTTGAACAGCTCCACGCCCATGAAGCGGTTCTTCTCCCATTTGCCGGCATGGGTTGAGGCATTGGCCGTGGGAATCTGCCGGGCCAGCGCCATCATCATGGCGATGGCGTGCTCGGCCGTGGTGATGGCGTTGCCGAAGGGCGTGTTCATCACCACGATGCCGCGCTGGGTGGCGGCGGCGAGATCGACATTGTCAACGCCGATGCCGGCGCGGCCAACCACCTTCAGTTTTTCAGCGGCGGCGATCAGCTTGGGCGTCACCTTGGTGGCGGACCTGATGGCGAGCCCGTCATAGGAGGGAATCGCCGCCAGCAGCGCGTCCTTGTCCTTGCCAAGGTCCGGCAGATAATCGACGGCGACACCGCGGTCACGGAAGATCTGCACGGCGGTTTCGGAAAGCTTGTCGGAAACGAGAACACGGGGAGCCATGTTGGACACTCCTGAAGAAAACGGAAAAGGGTTCGGTTAGCCGCGGGCCTGGGCATAGGCCCAGTCGAGCCACGGCATGAGCGCTTCAACGTCGGACGTTTCCACGCTGGCCCCGCACCAGATGCGAAGCCCGGGCGGCGCATCGCGGTAGGAGCCGATGTCGAAGGCCACGGCTTCCGCCTCGAGAAGCTTCACCATGGACTTCGGCACCGCCGCATCGCCCTCGAGCGTGAGGCAGACTGAGGTGTTGGAGCGCGTGGCCGGATGTTTCGCGAGATTGGCGGCAAAATCGCGGGCATCGATCCAGCGCTGCACCACGGCGGCGTTGGCGTCGGCGCGGGCCATCAGCGCCTTGAGGCCGCCCAGCGATTGCGCCCATTCGAGCGCCGCGATGTAATCCTCCACGCACAGCATGGAGGGCGTGTTGATGGTTTCGCCCTCGAAAATGCCGGCGATCAGCTTGCCGCCGCTGGTGAGGCGGAAGATTTTCGGCAGCGGCCAGGGCGGCCTGTAGCTTTCGAGCCGTTCGACGGCGCGCGGGCCGAGGATCAGCACGCCATGCGCGCCTACGCCGCCCAGCACCTTCTGCCAGGAGAAGGTCACCACATCGAGCCTGGCGAAATCGAGCGGCTGGGCGAAGGCCGCCGAGGTGGCGTCGCAGATCGTGAGCCCGCCGCGGTTGGCCGCGATCCAGCTGGCATCGGGGACCCGTACGCCGGAGGTGGTGCCGTTCCAGGTGAAGACCACGTCATGGGCGGGGTTCACCGCGGCAAGATCGGGCAACGCGCCATAGGGCGCGGTCAGCACCCGCAGGTCCTTCAGCTTGAGCTGTTTCGCGGCATCCGTCACCCAGCCCTCGCCGAAGCTTTCCCAGGCCAGCATGTCAACCGGGCGTTCGCCGAGCATGGTCCACATCGCCATCTCGACCGCACCCGTATCGGAGGCCGGCACGATGCCGATGAGGTGGCTGGCCGGAACCTCCAGCACGGCGCGGGTGAGTTCAATGGCGCGCTTCAGCCGCGCCTTGCCAAGGCTCGAGCGGTGCGAGCGGCCGAGTGAGTCCAGCTTGAGTTTGTTGGGAGACCAGCCCGGGAACTTGGCGCAGGGGCCGGAAGAAAAATGCGCGGAAGCGGGCCGCGCGGCCGGTTTCATCGTCATCTTGTGCTCCATCCTTGCAGATGGACCGGCCCTCGGTGGGGAGGGCTAGCCCGCGGCCCATATCGCGCATTTCAGCCCGCGTTGCAAGAGCCGCCGTCTCTCCAGGAATGTGAAAGCACGTCATGCCATGGCGTGACCGCCGCATCTTCTTGCCGGCGGCGCTTGTGATGATGGACGGGTCAAGCCCGGCGTTGATGAGACGGGAGACGGCTTGACCGGGCAATCTTCATGCTTGCAACCAAGGAAAACCCCCGGGGTCAAGCCCGGGGGTGATGAGAGGGGGGAGCGGCACGGCCACCCGGTCACGCCCGGGGGCCGCGGGAGGCTTGCGCGCGTCTCGTTCAGCCGTCAGAAGCGGTAGCGCAGGCCGATCAGCGCCTGGTTGTCGTAGACGTCCTCATCGAAGATCTGCCGGTAGCGGTAGCCGACATCGGCGCTCAGTTCGTCGGTGAGGTTGACCTCGACGCCGGCCATCAGGCCGAAGGCCACGCCGTTGACATCGTCGCCGGTGCCGGTTGCCCAGCCATAGCCGACGCCCGCGCCGACATAGGGCGTGAGCATGGTCTGGGTCGGAATGTCGAAATAGACGTTGCCCAGCGCCGTGGTGAGCGAGGTGTCGTCGTTGCCAAGCCCGGCGTAATCAACGCGCAGATCGGTGCGCAGATTGTCGTTGAACTGATAGCCGACGCCGCCGCCGAGCGTCCCGGAATCGACCGTGCCGTCGCCGGTGTCGAGCCAGGAGAAGCCGCCGTCGAGCCGCAGATACCAGCTGGAATCGAGGATCGGGGTCTCGGGGATGGCATCGGCCGCCAGGGCCGGCGCGCAGGCGGCGGCCGAAAGGCCGAGGGCCAGAAATGTCTTGATGATGCTCTTCATGATCGTTGCTCCCTCGCAAAATCGATGACGAGGAAGTTAGACCCGCGCCATGGCCGGCAACGGGCGCCATTGCGGCGGAAAAAAGTCCGCTGCCCGATGTTGCGTTAATGCCACATGATTTTGCACCAGAGCGGGGCTGCGCGTTTACCGTCCATGCACCATAATGCGATCAGACGGCCTGGCGCCCGCGCCTTTACGCCGCCGCCCTGGCGATTGCCGCGCATAGTTCTTCAACGATGCCACGCACCAGCCCCGCGTCATCGCCCTCCGCCATCACGCGGATCACCGGCTCGGTGCCGGACGGCCTGATGACCAGGCGGCCCGCATTGCCAAGCCGCGCTTCCGCCGCGGCGATGGCGGCGCGCACCTGGTTGTCCTGCAATGGCGCGCCCTGCCCGAAGCGCACATTCTTCAGCACCTGCGGCAAGGGCGTGAACAGCTTGCACACCTCGCTCACCGGCTTGCCCTGGCGCTTCACTTCGGCCAGCACCTGCAGCGCCGCCAGCAGCCCGTCGCCGGTCGTTGAGAAGTCCGAAAGCACGATGTGGCCAGACTGTTCGCCGCCCACATTGAAGCCATGCGCGCGCATGTGTTCGACGACATAGCGGTCGCCGACCCGGGTGCGCGCCAGGGCGAGCCCGTTCTCCGCCAGATAGCGTTCGAGCCCGAGGTTGGACATCACGGTCGCAACCAAGCCGCCGCCCTTCAGTTCGCCGCGCCGCGCCCATGACGTGGCGATCAGCGCCATCAGCTGGTCGCCGTCGATCACCTGGCCTTTTTCGTCGGCGATGATCACCCGGTCGGCGTCGCCGTCGAGCGCGATGCCGATGTCGGCGCCCTGCTCCCTCACCCTGGCGCACATCGCCTCCGGGTGTGTCGAACCGCAGTGATCGTTGATGTTGACGCCATTGGGCTCAGCCCCGATCTGGATCACCTCGGCGCCCAGTTCCCACAGCGCCGCCGGCGCCACCTTGTAGGCCGCGCCATTGGCGGTGTCGGCCACCACCCGAAGCCCATCCAGCGTCATGTCCTTGGGGTAGGTGCGCTTGACGAATTCGATGTAGCGGGCCTGGGCATCCTCGATCCGCCTGGCGCGGCCGATGCGGTCCGGCGCGGCGCGGGTGGAAAGCGATGGGTCGTCAATCATCGCCTCGATCCGCTCTTCCTCCTCGTCGGAAAGCTTGAAACCGTCGGGCCCGAAGATCTTGATGCCATTGTCCGCATACGGATTATGCGAGGCCGAGATCATGACGCCGAGATCGGCCCTCAGCGAACGGGTGAGCATCGACACCGCGGGCGTGGGCAGCGGCCCGAACAGGAACACATCCATGCCGGCGGAAAGCAGGCCCGCCGCCATCGCATTCTCGATCATATAGCCCGAGAGCCTCGTATCCTTGCCGATCACCACGCGGTGGCGATGGCTGCCGCGGCGGTAGAGGCTGCCCGCCGCCATGCCGATTTTCAGCACCATATCGGCGGTCATGGCGCCGCTGTTGGCGAGGCCGCGCACGCCATCGGTTCCAAAATATCTCCGGCTCATGTCATCCCCCGCCTAAAGCCCGCTTTGTTCCGGCGCCGCCGCCGCCCTGATCACGGCGAGCGCCGCCACCGTCGCCTTGACGTCATGCACGCGCAGGATATGCGCGCCGTTGAGCGCCGCCCAGGCCGCCCCGCCGACCGAGCCGTTGGCGCGCTCAGCCGCCCGTTTCTCGCCGGTCAGCGCGCCGATGAAGGCCTTGCGCGACAGGCCCACCAGCAGCGGCACGCCCAGCCCATGGTAAAGCGCGAACTGGCGCATCACATCGAGATTGTGCCGGAAGCTCTTGCCAAAGCCGATGCCGGGGTCGGCGATCAGGCGTTCGCGCGCGATGCCCGCCGCCGCGCAGGCCGCGATGCGCGCCTCGAGCCAGTCATAAACGTCGAGCGCCACATCGTCATAGCGCGGGTTCAGCTGCATGGTCTTGGGGTCGCCCTGGGCATGCATCAGGATCACCGGACAGGACGCCGCCGCCATCGTCTCCATGGATGTGGGATCGAAGGTCAGCGCCGACACGTCGTTGACGAATTTGGCCCCGGCGGCCAGCGCCTCGCGCATCACCCGCGCCTTGCGGGTGTCGATTGAGACTGTGTGCCCCGCTTCGGCCAACGCCTTGATCACCGGAATGACCCGGCGCAGCTCTTCATCTTCCGGGACACCTTCCGAGCCCGGCCTGGTCGACTCGCCGCCGATGTCGAGAATGTC
>NZ_JBJTER010000207.1:0-50069 GCF_046093005.1 Aestuariivirga sp. | reverse complement strand
CCCCTCACCCTCCCATTGCTGACGCAATGGGCCCCAACCCTCTCCCCGCTGGCGCGGGGCGAGGGAGGGTGAGGGGGCGTTACCGCTCTTTCAGCGCCTGGAGAATCTCCGCGGCCACCCAGTCCATGGCTTGGTAAACATCTTCGTTCCGGAACCGGATGACACGGTAGCCTCTGGCGTTCAGCCACGCCGTTCGGGCCTGATCCCGGTTGATTTCCTGTTCAGTACTGTGCGTGGCGCCGTCAAGTTCGACGGCCAGCCTTGCGCTCCGGCACAGAAAGTCCACGATGTAAGGACCAAGCGGCTCCTGCCGCACGAACTTGAAGCCTTCAAGCTGCCGGTTGCGAAGCGCTTTCCACAAGATGCCTTCCGCCTTCGAGGCTTCGCGCCGGAGCTTTCTGGCGAAGTCTTTGGGAGAGAAGCGTTCAGATGACATGAGCGGGAGCTTATCACAAGCTGACCGGCCCCTCACCCTCCCATTGCTGACGCAATGGGCCCCAACCCTCTCCCCGCTGGCGCGGGGCGCGGGGCGGGCATGTCATGCCAGCGACTCGCGCTTGATTTCCAGTTCGAGCCATTGCTCTTCGGCCGCGGCCAGTTCGGCGCGGGCGGCGGTGAGCCTTGCGGCTGCCTGTTCGAAAGCCTTGGGATCGCGCGCGAAAAGTCCGGCATCGGCGAGACGCGCTTCAAGCCCGCCGATCTCGCTTTCCAGCGCCTTCATGGCGGCGGGAAGGGTTTCCAGCGCGTGTTTTTCCTTGAAGGAGAGCTTGCGCTGGGCCTGCGGCGCTTCCGGCTGTTGCGGCGGCGCTGAACGCGCGGTTTCAGACTTCGATTTGCGCGCCGCGACGCCCGCGCCGCGCTGGGCCAGCATGTCGGAATAGCCGCCGGCATATTCGGTCCACTTGCCGTTGCCCTCGGCCATCAGCACGGAGGTGGCGACGCGGTCGAGAAAGTCACGGTCATGGCTGACCAGCAGGATGGTGCCCTGATACTCCGTCAGCATCTCCTGCAGCATGTCGAGCGTCTCGAGGTCGAGATCGTTGGTGGGCTCGTCGAGGACGAGAAGGTTCGACGGCTTGGCCAGTTCGCGCGCCAGGATGAGCCGCCCGCGCTCGCCGCCGGAGAGAACACCCACCGGGGTTCTCGCCTTGTCCGGCGGGAACAGGAAATCCTTCATATAGGTGACGACATGCCTGGTCTCGCCGTTGACCGTGACGGAGGAGCCACGGCCGCCGGTGATGACATCGGCGAGGGTGGCGCCGGGATCGAGACTCTGGCGGCTCTGGTCCAGCGTCACGGCTTCGAGATTGGCGCCGAGCCGGATGGTTCCCGAATCCGGCGCCAGCTGGCCGGTGAGCAGCTTGATGAGCGTGGTCTTGCCGGCGCCATTGGGGCCAACGATGCCAAGACGGTCGCCGCGCATCACCATGAGATCGAGATTGGAGACGATGGGCCGTCCGCCGAAACTTTTCGACACGGCCTTGGCTTCCGCCACCAGCTTGCCGGAGAGATCGCCCGCAGAGGCCGCCATGCGCACCGCACCCTGCTGGCCCACATGCTCGCGGCGCTCCTTGCGCAGGCTGGCGAGAAGCTCCACCCGCCGCATGTTGCGGCGGCGGCGCGCCGTGACGCCATAGCGCATCCAGTGCTCCTCGGCGGCGATGCGCTTGGCGAGAAGCTGCTGGTCCGCCTCCTCCTTGGCCAGCACCTCGTCGCGCCAGCTTTCGAAATCGGCAAAGCCGCGGTCGAGCCGGCGCGCCCCGCCACGGTCAAGCCAGACAGTGCGGTTGGTGAGAGCCTCGAGAAAGCGCCGGTCGTGGCTGATCAACACGAAGGCGGCGCGCAGCGACGCGAGCTCTGATTCCAGCCATTCGATGGCGGGAAGATCGAGATGGTTGGTGGGCTCGTCGAACAGCAGGATATCCGGTTGCGGCGCCAGCACGCGGGCGATGGCGGCCCGGCGGATTTCGCCGCCCGAGAGCCGCCGCGGATCTTCGTCTCCGGTGAGGCCCAGTTCGGAAAGAAGATAGGCGCAGCGGTGCGGATCGTCGGTGGGCCCCAGCCCGGCCTCGACATAATCGCGCACCGTGGCAAAGGCCGAGAGATCGGGCTCCTGCGGCAGATAGCGAATGGTGGCGCCGGGCTGCACCCAGCGCGTTCCCTTGTCCGGCTCGATCACGCCAGCAGCCAGCCTGAGAAGCGTCGACTTGCCGGAGCCATTGCGGCCTACGAGCGCGATGCGTTCACCCTCGGCCACCGAAAGCTCGGCGTCTTCCAGCACCGGGCGGCCGCCGAAGGTGAGGCCAATGCCGCGGAGATGAAGCAGAATCCGGCTCATGCGCCTTTCCAGTCTCCCAGATAGGCGGCGAGGCCGGGAACATCGGTGGCGGAGAACAGGTCGGCCGTGGGCCTGAGCGCCACGATCCGGCCATTCTCGAGATAGGCGGTGTGGCTTGCCGCCCGGGCGGCGTCCTCGGGCTGGTGGGTGACCATGATCGCGGTGAGGCCGCGGGCGTCCTGCATGGCTTTCACGAGGTCCAGCATGTCATCGCGGAGGGCGGGACCAAGCGCCGCGAAAGGCTCATCGAGCAGCAGCACCGGACGCTCACGCACCAGGGCGCGGGCCACCGCCACGCGCTGGCGTTCGCCACCCGAAATCTCGCCCGGCAAGCGGCGCGCGAGGGGCCCAAGCCCCACTTCGGCCAGCGCGTCATCCACCCGTTGCTGCTGCGCGGCGTCAAGCCGGAGCGAGGCAGAAACACCGAGCGCCACGTTGCGCCAGAGATCAAGATGCGCAAACACGTTGTTGTCCTGGAAGATCATGCTGACCGGGCGGCGGTCCGGCGGCAGCGCCGTCACATCCGCGCCATCGATCAGCACCCGCCCGGCAAGCGGCGTCTCGAAACCGGCAATGAGGTTCAGCAGCGTCGACTTGCCGCCGCCGCTGGGGCCGATCACCGCCGTGAGTGCGCGCGGCGGAAACACCGCATCGAAAAACATGTCCATCTCCTCGTAGCGGAAGGAGACGCGGTCGAGCGTCACGGTCACGGTTTGCTCCAGCGTTCGGCCAGCGCCGAGAACGACAGCACGAGAAGCGCCAGCACCAGCGCGGTGCCGATGGCGGCGTCGAAACGGTAACTGCCCATCTGGCGGTAGATCAGGGCGGGCAGCGTCATGACATCCTGTGTGCCGAACAGCGCGATGGCGGTCAAGTCGCCGAGCGACAGGATCAGCGCCAGCACCAGCGCCAGGCCGATGGCCTGTTTCACAGCGGCGAATTCGACATTGCGGAAGCGGTTCCAGCCGGAAAGACCAAGGCTCAGGCACAGCCGGTCATGGGCTTGGGCGGCGCGGCCCAGAGCCGGAAACAGGGCGCGCGCCACGAAAGGAAGCGACATCAGCGCGTTGAGCAGGATCACCAGCAGGGCGGCGAGCCACCACTGGCTGGCATAGCCGATGAGGCTGATGAACCAGCCGGTCGCCAGCGCGGCGGGCGGCACGATCCACGAGGCCAGCACGGCGAGCGCGGCCACCCGCCGCCAGACGACGCTCCGCACCGCCAGCGGCCAAACCAGTGCGAAAGCAAGACAGGCGCTGGCCGCGCCAAGCGCCAGGCTGGTCAGCAGGGCGCGGCCGAGTGCTGGCGACCAGTCGATGCGGAACAGCCCGGCGCTCACCAGTGCCGCCAGCGGCGGCAGCAGCAAGAGAAGCGCCAGAACAATCATGCCGGCATCGAGGAGGCGCGGCAGCAACGCGCCGCCGTCATAGCGCCGGGGGGCGAGCCGGAGCGCCGGAAAGCCGGGCGCGAGGCCGCCCCAGCGCTGGGCGAGCAG
The DNA here is from genome assembly GCF_046093005.1 of Aestuariivirga sp. Classification (GTDB taxonomy): domain Bacteria; phylum Pseudomonadota; class Alphaproteobacteria; order Rhizobiales; family Aestuariivirgaceae; genus Aestuariivirga. The sequence continues at coordinate 46,236 of NZ_JBJTER010000207.1, read as the reverse complement.
CGCCAGGCCGCCGCACAACGCGAGTTGCAGGAGCGCCAGCATGGCGGCCCGCTGCGGATCAAAATCGGCGCGCAGCGACTGGTAGATCGCCACTTCCAGCGTGGTGGCGCGCGGGCCGCCGCCCAATGTCAGCACCACTGCGAAGCTCGCGGCACAAAGCAGGAAGATGAGGAGTGCCGCGCCCGCCACGCCGGAGCGGATCGCCGGCCATTCGACGAGCCGCCACAGCGCCGCGGGGCCGAGACCCAGCTGCGCCGCGAGCTTCCAGCTTTCCGGCGGAATGCGCTCAAGATCGGTCAGGATGAGCCGCGCGGCCAGCGGCGCGTTGAAGAACACATGCGCGAGCAGGATGCCCGGAAGACCGTAGATCTGGAACAGGCCGCCGAGCCAGCCATTGGCGCCATAGACCTCGATGATGCCGATGATCACCACGATCGACGGCAGCGCCAGCGGCAGGTTGAGCAGGCGCAAGAGCATGGACCTGCCGCGGAACGCCTGCCGCCGCGCCAGCGCCCGCGCCAGCGGAACGCCCAGCACGAGCGACAACAATGTCGAGAGGCCCGCCTGCAACAACGTGAAGGCCAGGACGCGCAGCACATAGGGATCAAGGCCCTGGATGCCCTGCTCAAATCCCAGCCGCAGCACCGGCAGGAAGCCCAGCGCGAGCGCCACCCCCAGAAAGGCGAGCGCCGCGACCGCTGGCGCCCGCGCTGGCTGGCAGGCGATCACCGGGCCGTGGCGTTCAGCCACTCGTCGATCCAGGCGCGGCGGTTCTGCTCCACCTCTTCGGCCGTGAAGATGAGCGTCTTTTCAGGCTTCACCAGCGCCTCGAAGGCGGCGGGCAGCGGCCCAGAGGTAGCGCCCGCCGGGAACATCCAGTTGGTGGTCGGAATCTGGTCCTGGAAGCCGGGGCCCATCATGAAGGCCAGGAACTTCCCCGCCAGATTCTTCCGTGGGCTGGCCTCAATGATGCCCGCCACTTCGACCTGCAGGTAATGGCCTTCGCTGAAAGCCGCCGCTTTGTAGCGCTCGCTGTTCTCGGCGATCACGTGATAGGCGGGCGAGGTTGTGTAGGACAGCACCATCGGCGCCTCGCCCTTGGTGAACAGCGCATAGGCTTCCGACCAGCCCGGCGTCACCGTCAACACGCGGGGCTGCAGCTTCTTCCAGGCATCCGCCGCCTTGTCGCCATAGACCTGCTTCATCCAGAGGAGGAAGCCCAGCCCCGGCGTTGAGGAACGCGGGTCCTGCAGCACGATCTTCTGCGCCGGATCGCCATTGACGAGTTCATCGAGCGATTTCGGCGGCGCCGCCATGGCCTGGGTGTCATAGACGACGGCGAAATAGCCATAGTCGAAGGGCATGAAATATTCATCCGTCCACGGAACAGGTGTCCTGGCGAGGGCCAGATCCTGGCCGTGCCTCGCAAAGAGACCGGTGTTGCGGGCTTCGGCCGTGAGATTGGTGTCGAGGCCCAGCACCACGTCCGCCTTGGTGTTCTGGCCTTCAAGCTTGAGGCGGTTCAGGAGCGCCACGCCGTCGCCCGGCGCCACCCATTCGACGGTGCAGTCGCAGACCTTCTCGAATTCCTCCTTCACCTTGGGGCCCGGGCCCCATTCGGCGACGAAGCTGTCATAGGTGTAGATTGTCAGCGTATCCTTCGCCGCGGCGGGCGCGGCGAGCGACAGGAGCGCGAACAGAGCGGTGAGAGTCTTTTTCATCATCATTCCTCCATTCGCCGTTGGATGGAGGATTGGACCGCCAGAAAGGAAGTCCGCTCGCAATCCCTCCGCCGGCATGATCCGGATCAGGTTCATCGGGTTAGGGCTTGCGCCCTGTCTCAGCCGCCGGAAGCGGCACCCCGTGAGAGCGCGAACAGGAATAGGGCGGAAGGCGTGCGCTGGCAAGACCGATTTGCTAAGGCTTCAGCATGACACGATTTGCCATTCTTCTGGGCGGCGAGCTCACGGTGACCGCCCGTCTGCGCGGTCAGATTGCCGGCGCGCGCCTCATCGCCGCCGACAGCGGCATGATGCATGCCGCCGCCCTTGGCGTGGTGCCCGAATTGTGGGTGGGGGACTTCGATTCGGCGGGCTCTGAACTGGCGGTGCAATACCGCGATGTGCCGCGCGAGACCTTTCCGGCGGAAAAAGACGCCACCGACGGCGCCATTGCCGTGGCCGAGGCGATCCGGCGCGGGGCGAGCGAGCTGTTGCTGCTGGGCGGGCTCGGCGGGCAGAGCGACCATACGGTGGGGCTTCTGGGCCAGAGCCTGGGCCTGGCGCGCCAGGGTGTCGCCTGTTTCCTGAGCAGCGGCACGGAGGAGGCATGGCCGCTCATCCCCGGCCGCCTGCGGGTGGAGCTTCCCGCGGAGACCAGGCTCAGCGTCGTCCCGTTCAGCGATCTTGCGGGCTTGAGCCTGGCGGGCGTCAAATGGCCGCTCGCGAACCGTGACGTGGCGCTGGGCTCCACGCTCACGCTCTCCAATGTGGCGCTGGGGCCGGTGGAGATCGTATTGCGGGCGGGGCACGGCATTGCCATCGCCTATCCGCCGCTGGCGCCCGATGAGTGAGGTAGCGCTGCGGATCGAGAGGCTGGGCCCACGCGGCGAAGGCGTTGCCCATGAGGATGGGCAGAGGCTGCTGGTGCCGGGCAGCCTGCCGGGCGAAGAGGTGCTGGCCATGGGCAGCGGCGAGCGCCGGGGGCTTGCGGCCATCACCCGAGCCTCGCCCGACCGCATCACCCCGTTCTGCAAGCATTACGGCCAGTGTGGCGGCTGCCAGCTGCAGCATTGGCGAGAAGCACCCTACAGGGCCTGGAAAGCCGCGCTGGTGACGGATGCGCTGAAGTCGCGGGGGCTGTCATATGACGTGCCGCCCGCCATCGATGCCCACGGCGCGGGCCGCCGCCGGGTGATCCTGCATGTCAGGCGGGCTGGCAGCACGGTGACGGCGGGTTTCATGGCGGCGCGCAGCCACCAGCTTCTGGATATCGACGCCTGCCCGGTGCTGGAACCGGCACTCGAGCGAGCTCCCGGCATCGCCCGGGCGCTGGGCCATGCGTTCGGCGATTGCGACGTGGCGGTGACCGCCAGCCTCGGCGGCCTCGATGTGAGCGTCAAGGCGGCACGCGAGGAACGCGAACAGCAGCAGAGCCAGCGCGCGCAATTCGTTCACAGCCTGGGGCTGGCGCGGCTCAGCGTCAATGGCGAGATCATTGCCACCGCCACCCCGCCACGCCTGCGGATGGGCAGGGCGGAAGTCATGCCGCCACCCGGCGGCTTTCTACAGGCAACGGCGGCGGGTGAAGAGACGCTGGGACGGCTCGTCTCCGAACATATCGGCAAGGCGAAAACCGTGGCTGATCTGTTCTGCGGCATCGGGCCGTTCAGCTTCCGGCTTGCCGAACGGGCGCGCATCGAGGCCTATGACAGTGACCGCGCGGCGATCGCGGCGCTCGCAGCGGCGGTGAAGACGACGCAGGGTCTGAAGCCAATCATTGCAACGGCGCGCGATCTGTTCCGCGAGCCGCTGGCGCCAAATGAAGTGAAGCATCTTGATGCGGTCGTGTTTGACCCGCCGCGGGCCGGGGCCGAGGCCCAGGCCAGGCAGCTGGCGCGGTCACAGGTGAAAACGGTTGTCGCCGTATCCTGCGATCCGGCAAGCTTCGCGCGCGATGCCGGAATTCTGGCAGCCGGTGGCTACAAGCTCCGGCAGGTGACCGCCGTCGACCAGTTCAAATGGTCAAGTCATGTGGAAATCGTGGCGCAATTCACGCGCTGACCTGTGGTAGCCAGGCAACAGCCAGATAAATTAACGCAGCAATACTTTTCAACCAAGCACGACGCTGTTATGCCGCACATCCCAACCAGCAAACACAGGAGCCCGGCGATGGTCGTCCTTACTCAAATGGTAACCCTCTCTCGCTGAGTGCCGGGCCGTCATGAGGCTCGGGCCTCAGGCGGGTAATCTGTTTCTCGCGCCTCTGGCGTCTTTCAATCACTGTTGACCGGTCTTGACGTGCCGCTGTGGCGCGCGTTTGCGCGTCCTGGCGCCACTCGACCTGGATTCACGCGCATGGGTGATGAACCCATGTCTTCGCGATGGAGACATGCATGTTCTGTTTCAAGTTCAAAGTGCCGTTACGGTGCCTGCGGAAGCTCCGGGCCGCCGCCAGGCTGCGTTACGCCAGGCGCTCCGGTGGCAACGCCGACCCAAGGGATATCCAGCGCATGGAAGACGATTTGCGCCGCGCCAGGGAACTGGTGCGGCTGCAGGTGACGCGCGGAAGGTTGCTGTGGTGACGCCGGCGATTATGGCCGGCATTGCCACCGTGTAATGAGCGGGCATGCTTTGGCGCTATCCAACGAAGAACAGCCACGACACCAAAACGAACAGCGGCAGCAGGATCGCGCCCGACCACAGCATGTAGCCGAAGAAGCCCGGCATCTTGATGCCGCGGTCGCGGGCGATGGCATAGACCATGAAGTTGGGGGCGTTGCCGATATAGGTGTTGGCGCCCATGAACACCGCGCCCGCCGAGATGGCGGCCAGCGTGCCGGCGCCCTCGCGCATCAGATATTGCGGGTCGCCGCCCGCCAGTTCGAAGAACACCAGATAGGTCGGCGCATTGTCGAGGAAGGATGAAAGGCCGCCGGTGATCCAGAAATAGGCGAGGTTGTCGGGTGCGCCGTCGGGGCCCTGCACCAGCGCCACCAGCGGCGCGAACGCCCCCGACGCGCCGGCTTTCAGCATGGCCAGAACCGGGATGATGGTGATGAAGATGCCGGCGAACAGCTCCGCCACTTCGCGCATCGGCTCCCAGCTGAAACTGTTTTCCGCCCGGTTGGCGCGGGGCGTCAGCAGGAGCGAGGCCACGACGACCGCCACCAGTGCGGCGTCACGCGCCAGGCTCGCGGTGGCGACCTCGGTTCCGTAGATGTTGACCGTGCCCCAGTCCACGGCGGCGGACAGCAGGATCGCGGCGATCACCGCCGGGATCAGCAGGAAATTGACGCCGCCCGTCACCGAAACCGGGCGCTCAGGCGTCGGGTCGCGCGCCAGATGGCCTTCCCTGGCGTAGATATAGTTGTCGAGCAGAAAGAACACAGCGAGCAGCACGGTCACGATCACCACCGCCGGCCAGAACAGATGCACGGTCGGCCAGAAGAAATCGACGCCGCGCAGGAAGCCCAGGAACAGCGGCGGATCGCCAAGCGGAGTCAGCGCGCCGCCGGCATTGGCGACGAGGAAGATGAAGAACACGATCACATGCACATTGTGCTTGCGGTCGTCATTGGCGCGGATCACCGGGCGGATCATGATCATCGCGGCGCCGGTGGTGCCGATGAAGCTCGCCAGCCCCGCGCCGATGGCAAGCAGCACCGTGTTGGTGAGCGGCGCGCCACGGAGGTTGCCGCGGATCACGATGCCGCCCGCCACCGTGAACAGGGTGAGCAGCAGCACGATGAATGGAATGTACTCGGCGAACGCGGCATGCACCACAGCCGACGCGGCGGAGCTTGCGCCGCCCGCCAATGCGATGGGCAGGATGGTGAGCAACGCCCAGAAAGCCGCCACCTTGCCGCGATGGTGATGCCAGAAGCGCTCCGCCACCAGCGGCAGAATGGCGATTGACAGCAGCAGGCCGGCGAAAGGCACCGCCCAGGCGAGGCCCAGCGCCGCGCCATCGAGGCCCTGCGCGGCCAAGGCCGGCGAGCCCGACAGCACCAGGAGCGCGAGGGCGGCAGGGAGACTTGTCTTGTTCATGCGCCGATCATCTCTTCATCCGCATGAGACACTAGGAAGGTGTGACGGTCAACGCAAAGCGCAAGGTCACGGCGTCGCATAGCTCGCCTTCAATATGGCTTCCGGCGGAATCGCGCGGTAGCCATGGAAAGGCTGGTCATGCATGACGATGACAAAAGTCATGAAGCTGATGGCCACGGTGATGGCGCCGAGCGCCAGCGCCCGGGTCGCCGGGAGCTTGGCATGCAGCGACGCCGTCATCACCAGAAGCAGGAAGCCCAGCCCGGTGACCAGAATCCACTGCCCGGCGCTGACCACATTCTGGGCCATGGACAGCCGTTGCTGGCGGGCAGCCGAGAGGCTGTCCAGCGCCGTGAGAATCCTCTGCTGAAGAACTCTGTCCGGGTCGCCCTGGCCCAGATCGCCGATCACCGCCGCGTAGATGTCCTGCAGGGCCGTTTCAGCCTCAGGGGCCGCTCCCGAGACCGCCATGTCGGGCCACTCGGCCAGTACGGCTTTTCCGTAGACCTCAATCAGCTTGTACAGCGCGTCGCGCGGGGCTGGAGGCAGTGCTTCGATATAGTTCTCCATCACCCGCATGCTGCGCGCTTCCGCATAGACGGTTTCCCAGGCGCGGTCTTCGTTGATCCACACGGAATTGGCGAGGAAGCTGACGGAGAGGCCGAAGACCGTGCCGGAGATGGCAAGCACCACCGGCGACATTTTCGCCAGATGATCATTGAGCCTGTGGAGACGGGACCAGAAGAACAGGAGATGCAACAGCACCGCGATCACCGCGACGGTGGCAAACACCGTGGCGAGAATGCCGGCCGGCGGCAAGAGATAGATGAAATGCGGCGGCATGAATCTCCCTCAGACCGTGCGCAGATACCATTCGAAATCGCGCTCGGTGGGCTCGGCGTAGAAGCGGTCGGCCTCGACCTCCTTGATGGTGCAGAAGGTTTCGACGAAATCCGCGCCGAGATGTTCACGAATGATCATGCCCCGCCGCAAGGCCTCGATGGCGGCAAACCAGTTGCCGGGAATGGGCGTTGCGGGCTGGGCATAGCCGTTGCCGGTCACCGGCGGGCCGGGGTCCATTTTCCGCGCGATGCCATGGTGCATGCCGGCCAGCACCGCGGCCATCACCAGATAGGGGTTGGCGTCGGCCCCCGCCGGACGGTGTTCGATGTGGCAGGCATTGGCCGGACCCGCCGGCACGCGCAGCGACACCGTGCGGTTATTGATGCCCCAACTGGCCGAGACCGGCGCATAGGAATTACGGCGGAAGCGGCGGTAGGAATTGGCGTTGGGCGCGAAGATCAGCATCGATTCGGCCATCGCCGCCTTGAGTCCGCCCAGCGCATGCATGAGAAGCGGATTGGCCGCGGGGTCTTCCGCGGCGAACAGATTGGCGCCCGCGCCATCAGCCAGCGAAACATGGATATGCATGCCGGATCCGGTCCAGGCAGAATAGGGCTTGGCCATGAAGGTGGCGGCCAGACCATGCGTCTCCGCCACATTCTTGATAAGCCTCTTGAGCATGATGGCTTCATCGCAGGCCTTCAGCACGTCAGCCCGGTGCCGGAGCACGATTTCCATCTGGCCCGGCGCATATTCCGAAATCAGCGTCCTGGCGGGCAGGCCCTGCACGCCGCACATGGCGTAGAGGTCGCGGAAGAACGGCGCGAAATCATCCGTATCCTGAAGATAATAGGCCTGGTAATGCCTGGGCCGCGCCTCGTTGATCTGGGATTTTGGCGCAATGGGCCTGCCGGCAAGCGCCGCGGCGCGGTCCATGAGGAAGAATTCGAGCTCGACGGCGCCGACCGGCGTCACGGCGAGCTGGGATTCGACCCTTGCCACCATCTTGGCGAGAATATTGCGCGGATCGGCATAGTGGGCGGTACCGTCGAGGTCATGAACCGAGGCGATGTATTGCGCGGCGGGCGCTTGCGCCCATGGCATGCGCGTGAGGCTTCCCGGTGCGGGCCACAGCAGCATGTCGCGGTCGCCCTCGTCGAACACCAGCCCGGTTTCGGGCACGTCTTGCCCCGTCACATCCAGCGCCAGCGCCGAGATCGGCAGGAAGCGGCCGTCCTTCCAGGCGGCAATCACCTCGTCGCGCCGCAGCACCTTGCCGCGGGCCACGCCGCACAGATCCGTCCACACCACATGGACGCTGTCGATGTCAGGATTTGCATCAAGAAAGGCCTGGGCTTCGGCCTCGCGGCGGGGGAACATCAAACTCATGCGCGCATACTCCCGTGTCAGCCGGTCAATTCGGCGAGGCAGTGGTCGAGGCCGTCGACCAGCTGCGCCACCTGCGCCGCGGTGGTGGCCGGGCAGACGAGCATCATGTTGTGGAACGGGGTGACCAGCACCCCGCGATTGAGAAGATAGTGGTGAATGGCGACGTCGATGGGCCGGTGGATGATTCGCGCCGCCTCGCCGCCGTTGCGCGGCCGCTCCGGCGCGCACATGAACTCAACCCGCGCGCCGGCCCGCGCCACATGCCAGGGCGCGCCATGCCTGGCGATCACCCGTGCGATGCCGTCCTCCAGCTCTTGCGCCAGCGCGAGCAGCGGGCGGAAGCAGGCATCAGTGAAGTAATTTTCCAGCATGGCGCGCATCAGCGCCAGCTGAATGCGCGAGCCGGCCAGCGTGGTGCCGATGCCGGAATGACCAGGCGTGCGGGTTTCGAGGAAGGCGCCAATGCGCGCCGCGACCTCGGCCGAAAATCCGTAGACGGCGGCGGGAATGCCGCCGGCGATCGGCTTTCCCAGCACAATGGCATCGGGTTCCAATCCATGGGCGCGGGTGTAGCCGCCGGGGCCCGAGGAGATGCAATGCGTCTCGTCGATCACGAGGAGCGTGCCCGCTTTGCGCGTGAGATCGCGCAGCGCCGCGTGATATCCGTCGTCGGGCAGCACCATGCCGACATTGGTCATGATCGGTTCGGCGAGCACGCAAGCCACATCGCCTTCGCGCAGTGCCGCCTCGAGCGCGGGGATGTCGTTGAATTCGATCACCTTGGTGAACTGGGTGAGATCGCGCACCTCGCCGATCAGCGCCGGGTCGGCGTGGGGCGCGCCGCCATCGATGGTCACATAGGTTTCGTCCACCGCGCCATGGTAGCAATGGTTGAACACCAGGATCTTCTTGCGCCTGGTGATGGCCCGGCACCATTTGATCACCGCGCGGTTGGCGTCGGACGCCGTTGCCGTCACCTGCCAGCAGGGCAGGCCGAAGCGATTCTGCAGAAGCTTCCCCACCACCACCGCGTCGGGCGAGGGCAGCATGGTGGTGAAGCCGCTGGCGCCGTCGCGCCGCAGCGCCTCCACGATGGGCGGCGGCGAATGGCCAAACATCGCGCCGGTATCACCAAGGCAGAAGTCGGCGTAGCGGTTGCCGTCGGCGTCGGTGAGTTCAGCACCCTCGGCCTTTGCCACGAACAGCGGGAATGGCGTTCCCCAATCCACCATCCAGTGCATGGGAACGCCTTTCAGCCAGTAGGGGGCGGCGTCCTCGGAAAGCCTTTTCGAAACCGGGTTGCGCTGGATGAAGAGGGCCTCTTCGCGGGCCAGCATCGCGGTGATCGCTGCTTCCGGAATGGATCGCGCCATGATGTCCTTCTTGGCTGTTGCCGATGGAGCCTGTCCTACCCGCCCGCCGCCGCCGCCACAACCCCCATGGATTTTCGGGCGGGAATCGTGCTTAGAGGCCGGAATTCAGACAAAAAGGCCTAATCCGATGCCCCGCACCGTCTATGTGAATGGCGACTACCTGCCGGAATCCGAAGGCAAGATTTCGATCTTCGACCGCGGCTTCCTGTTTGCCGATGGCGTCTATGAGGTCACCGCCGTGGTGAACGGCAAGCTCGTCGATTATCCGGCGCATATGGAAAGGCTGGGGCGCTCGCTGAAAGAACTGCGCATGGATTGGCCGTGCAGCCGCGAAGAGATCGATGCCATGCATCAGGAGATGATCCGCCGCAACGATCTGCGCGAAGGCATCATCTACATGCAGGTGACGCGCGGCAGCGCTGACCGCAGCTTCAACTTCCCGAAGCCTGCGCCCGCCCCCACGCTCATCGCTTTCACGCAGGTCATGGCGCTGGTGAGCAACCCCAATGCGGTGACCGGCGTCAAGGCAGTCACCACGCCTGACCTGCGCTGGGCGCGGCGCGACATCAAAACGGTGATGCTGCTGGCCCCGGTGCTGGGCAAGCAGGAGGCCTATGAGAAGGGCGCGCATGAGGCCTGGATGGTGGAAGACGGTTTCGTCACCGAGGGCACCTCGTCCAATGCCTATATCGTCAAGGATGGCAAGGTGATCACGCGGGGCATTTCAAACGAGATTCTGGCCGGCTGCACCAGGCGGGCGCTGTTTCGCCTGGCCAAGGAGCATGGCGTCGAGATCGTCGAACGCCAGTTCACGCCGGCGGAGGCCTATGCGGCGGATGAGGCCTTCCTCACTTCGGCCTCGCAATTCGTGATGCCGGTCGTCGAGATCGACGGCCGCCGCATTGGCGGCGGCCAGCCTGGGCCAGTGGTGCGCAGGCTGCGCGCCCTGTTCCTCGAGGAAGCAGGGGCCTGACGAGATTTCTTGCTCTACGGAATATCAGCGCCGGGCCTCGATCGCATCCCATATCAGACCGGCGATGTCAGCGCCGCCGAAGCGTTTGACCTCGCGGATGCCGGTGGGCGAGGTGACGTTGATTTCGGTGAGGCTATCGCCGATCACGTCGATGCCGACGAAAATCAGACCGCGCGCTTTGAGATCCGGTCCCAGCGCCTCGCAGATCTCGCGGTCACGCCTGGTGAGTTCAGCGGGTTCCGGCTTGCCGCCAACATGCATGTTGGAGCGGTTCTCATTCACCGCCGGCACGCGGTTGATGGCGCCGGCCGGCTTGCCATCGACCAGGATGATGCGCTTGTCGCCCTTGCGCACGTCGGGAAGGTAGCGCTGGGCGATGAACGGCTCGCGGAAGGTCTGGGTGAAGAGTTCGAGAAGGGCCGAGAAATTCTGGTCGCTCTCGCCCAGCCGGAACACGCCGGCGCCGCCGTTGCCATAGAGCGGCTTCAGGATGATGTCGCCATGGGCGCGGCGGAAGGCGGCGATTTCCGCAGGATCGCGGCTGATCAGCGTTTCCGGCATGAATTGCCGGTAGTTGAGCACGAACAGTTTCTCCGGCGCGTTGCGCACCTGGCCCGGATCGTTCACCACCAGCGTCTTGGGGTGGATGGCTTCCAGCATGTGCGTGGCGGTGATGTAGCCCATGTCAAAGGGCGGGTCCTGGCGCATCAGCACCACATCCAAGGCGCCCAGATCGGCGCGGCGCTCTTCGCCCAGGCTGAAATGATCGCCCTTCACGTCCCTGACGCTGATGTCATGACCGGTGGCGAACAGCCGCGCGCCGTCCAGCGCCAGCGTTTTCGTCTGATAGTAGAACAGGCTGTGTCCGCGCCGCTGCGCCTCCAGCATCAGGGCGAAGGTCGAATCGCCCGCGATCGTGATGGACTGGACCGGATCCATCTGCACCGCCACGCTCAGCGCCATGTCATTGGTCTCCCTCGAAGGCGTTCTCGATATGCCGCGGCCAGTGGTAAGGGCTCACCGCGACGATGTCAAAACGGCAGGCCTGATCCCGCTGGTTTCTGGCCGCCATGAAGTGCCGCGCGGCCGCCGCGATGCGCCGCGCCTGGCGGGGCGAGACGGCTTCGACCGCACCATCGAGGCTTTCGCGCGCCTTCACCTCGATGAAGGCCGTGACCTTGCCGCGCCGCATCACCAGATCGACCTCGCCCACCGGCGATTTGTAGCGGTGGGCGATCAGCCGCCAGCCCTTGAGGCGTAAGTACCACAGGGCGATGAGCTCCGCCGTGCGGCCCGCCTCCTCGGATTTGCGCCGGTCATTGGCCATCGCCGCCTTTGCGCGCCAGAATGCGCTGATAAATGTCGGCGCGGTTGAGCTGGAAGCGGCGCGCCAGTTCGGAAGCCGCCTTGCCGGCCGGCATGGCGGCAAGTGCCGCGGTGATGGCCTCTTCAAGTTCTTCCCCGGAAACCGCTTCCGGCTGTTCCGGCGGCCCCACCAGCAGGGTGATCTCGCCCTTCACGGCGGGCCGCGCGGCAAGCTGGGTGGCGATCTCCAGGGCGGACCCGCGCAGCACTTCTTCGTGAAACTTGGTCAGTTCGCGCGTCACCACCACGCCGCGGCCAGGCAGCACGGCATCAATATCGCCGAGCGTCTCGACAATGCGATGCGGGCTTTCGAAAAACACCAGCGTGGCTTTGAGCGTGGCGAACTCCAGGAACAGCCTGCGGCGCTCGCCCTGTTTCTGCGGCACGAAGCCCGCGAACAGAAAACGGTCGGTGGGAAGGCCAGACAGGGCAAGCCCCGCCAGCACGGCCGATGGGCCCGGGCAGGTGGTGACCGCGATGCCGCGCTCCGCCGCCTCCCTCACCAGCCGGTAGCCGGGGTCGGACACCAGCGGCATGCCGGCATCGCTGACGAGCGCGATGGCCGCGCCCTCCGCCAGACGGCCGAGAATTCCCGGGCGCACCTTGCGGGCATTGTGCTCGTGATAGGGCGCGAGCCTGGCGCGGATGCCATAGCGTTCCATCAGCTTGCCGCTGGTGCGCGTATCCTCGCACAGCACGAGATCGGCGGCGGCAAGCGTTGCGAGCGCGCGCAGCGTGATGTCGCCCATATTGCCGATCGGCGTGGCCACGATGTAAAGGCCCGGCGCGAGGCTCGCCGCCTCGAAGCGCTGGCCGCCGATCAGATAGGCTGGGTGTGGTTCACTCATATGGCGGGCCGGAGCATAGAAGTCAGACGGCCAGTTCGGCAATCACCGCATTGAGCAGCTTGCGGCCCTCCGGCGTGGCCTTGAGGCGCGGCCCCTCGGTGGCGATGAAGCCGAGGTCCTCGAGATGCTTCAGTTTCGCGGGCGCGATGGCCCGCCCGGCCAGGGCCGCATAATGGCCGATGTCGATGCCCTCGGCGATGCGCAGGCCCATCAGCAGATATTCGCTCGCCTGATCCTCGCGCGTCACGACGCTGTCGCTGATGATGCCGTGGCCCTGCTTTTCAACGAGGCCGCGCCATGTCTCGGGATGTTTTTCGGCGATCAGCGCATGGCGGTTTTCCCCGGCGCTGATCCGGCTGTGCGCGCCGGGCCCCACGCCGGCATAGTCGCCATAGCGCCAGTAGAGCAGATTGTGGCGGGATTCATGCCCCGGCGCGGCGTGGTTCGACACCTCGTAAGCCACAAGCCCCGCCCTGGCGGTCAGCTCCTGGGTGAGGTCAAAGAGATCGGCGGCGAGACCGTCGCCTGGCATCATCAGCTTGCCGCCGGCATGGAGATCGAAATAGGCGGTGCCGGGCTCGATCGTCAGCTGGTAGAGCGACATGTGGCCCTGCTGCTCCGCCAGCGCCCGTGACAGCTCGGCCTGCCAGGCCTCCGGCGTCTGTCCGGGCCTGGCATAGATCATGTCGAAGGACACACGCGGAAAGATTGTGGCGGCGAGCCGGAAGGCATCGAGCGCTTCCGCAGCCGAGTGCTGGCGGCCCAGCGCCTTCAGGTCACCATCATCAAGCGCCTGCACGCCGACCGATACGCGGTTGATTCCCGCCGTGCGGTAACCACGGAAATTGTCCGCCTCAATCGAGGTCGGATTGGCTTCGAGCGTAGTTTCAACAGCGGGCGAGACCGGCCACAGCGCGGCGAGGGCATCAAGCACATGGCCCACCGCGGCGGGCGGCATCAGCGAGGGCGTGCCGCCGCCAAAGAAGATCGAGGTTACCGTGCGGCCCGGCGTCTGTGCGGCGAACCAGGCGAGTTCCGTGGCCAGCGCGCGCGCGAAGGACAGCGCATCGACGGGCGCGTGACGCACATGGCTGTTGAAATCACAATACGGGCATTTGGCCTTGCAGAACGGCCAGTGCACATAGATTCCGAAGGGATCAGAAGAGGTCACGGACCAGCTTGTCCAGCGCTTTGGCGCGGTGCGAGATGCGGTTCTTCTCCTCCGGCGCCAATTCAGCGAAGCTGCGGGTCTCGCCGTCCGGCACGAACACCGGGTCATAGCCATGGCCGAGCCTCCCGCGCGGCGGCCAGGCGAGCGTGCCCGGGATTCGGCCTTCATAGATGCGCTCTTCGCCATCCGGCCAGGCGACGCAGAGCGTGCAGACGAATTGCGCCCGGCGCTGCTCAGGCGTGGTCGCGCCTTTCGCCTGCAGCTTCTCCTCGACGAGGCGCATCGCCATGTTCCAGTCGCGGTCCGGCCCCGCCCAGTCGGCGGTGTGAACGCCGGGCTGGCCGTCCAGCGCGTCCACGCACAGGCCGGAATCATCGGACACGGCAATCAACCCGCTCGCCCGCATGGCGGCCCGCGCCTTGATGCGGGCATTGCCGGCAAAGCTGGTTTCGGTCTCCGCCGGTTCAGGCAAGCCCAGATCGCCGGCCGAGACCGCCTCCACGCCATAAGGCCTGAGGAGCGCCGCGAATTCCTCGAGCTTGCCCTTGTTGTGGGTGGCGATGACGATCTTGGAGCCGGTGAGCCGGCGCATCAGGCGATTGCCGCCTTCTGGAAGGCCACCAATTCGCCAATGCCCCGGCGGGCCAGGGCCAGCAGTTCGAGGAAGCTCGCCTCCGAGAACGGCGCGCCCTCGGCGGTGCCCTGGATTTCCACGATGCCGCCGTCGCCGGTCATCACGAAGTTGGCGTCGGTTCCGGCGCCCGAATCCTCGGCGTAATCGAGGTCGAGCACGGGAACGCCGCCATGAATGCCGCAGGACACCGCGGCGACATGGTCCTTCAGCGGCCAGCGCTTGAACATCGCCCGCCCGTCCATCCATTTGAGGCAATCAAACAGCGCCACCCAGCAGCCGGTGATCGCCGCGGTGCGGGTTCCGCCATCGGCCTGCAGCACGTCGCAGTCGAGGGTGATCTGGCGTTCGCCCATCGCCTCGAGATCGACGACGGCGCGCAGGCTGCGGCCGACGAGGCGCTGGATTTCCTGGGTGCGGCCCGATTGCTTGCCGGCGGCCGCCTCGCGCCTGGTGCGCTCATGGGTGGCGCGCGGCAGCATGCCATACTCCGCCGTCACCCAGCCCTTGCCGCCACCCTTGAGCCACGGCGGCACTTTTTCCTCGAGCGAGGCGGTGCACAGCACATGGGTGTCGCCGAAGCGGACGAGGCAGGAACCCTCCGCATGGCGGGTAAAGCCGCGCTGAAACGATACGGCGCGCAATTGGTCCGGTTTCCGTCCCGATGGACGCATGATGTTCATTCCTTGTTCCGAATGCGCGACTTCTAGCCCCTCGATTGACCCGCGCCAACTTGATTTCTACATTGATGGCATGAGCATGATCCCGCCCAAGCCTTTTTCCGAGGAACGGCTCTCCGGCGCCGCCGGCCTCGACCAGCGGTCGCGCGATATCTTCCGCCGCCTCGTCGACACCTATCTCGAAACCGGCGAGCCGGTCGGCTCGCGCACCATTTCGCGCATCCTGCCGCAGAACCTGTCGCCCGCCTCGGTGCGCAATGTGATGATGGACCTGGAGGATGCCGGGCTCATCTTCTCGCCCCATACCAGCGCCGGCCGGGTTCCCACCGAACAGGGCCTGCGTTTCTTCGTCGACGCGGTGATGGAGGTAGGCGCCGTCACCTCGGACGAGCGGGCCCGCATCGATGCCCAGATCGCCGCCTCCAACCGCCAGCGCCGCATCGAGGATGTGCTGGGCGAGGCCACCACCCTGCTGTCCGGCCTGTCGCAATGCGCCGGCGTCATCCTGGCGCCGAAGATGAACGCCCGGCTGAAGCACATCGAATTCGTCAACCTGGGGCCGGGCCGGGCACTGGTCATCCTGGTGGGCGAGGACGGCGGCGTCGAGAACCGGGTCATCGACGTGCCGCGCGGCCTGCCGCCTTCCACTTTCGCCAAGGCCTCGAACTATCTCTCGACCAGGTTCCAGGGCAAGACCATCGACGAGGTGCAGCGCTTCGTGCGCGAGGAAATGCAGGATTTGCGCCGCGAGCTCGACGAGATTTCGGCGCGCATCGTCGAGGCCGGCATCGGCCAGTGGTCCGGCGAGGCGGATGCCGACGACAAGACGCTGATCGTGCGCGGCCAGGCCAACCTGATCGACAACGCCAACGCGGCGGCCGACCTCGAGCGCATCCGCAAGCTGTTCGAGGACATCGAGAACAAGAAAGAGCTGGCGCAGCTGTTGGGAGCCGCCGAGCGGGGCGAGGGCGTGCGGATCTTCATCGGCTCGGAAAACCGGCTGTTTTCGCTCTCGGGAAGTTCGATCATCGTCTCGCCCTACCGCAATGCCGAGGAAAAGATCGTGGGCGTCATGGGCATCATCGGCCCGACCCGCATGAACTATGCGCGGATCATTCCCATGGTCGACTATACGGCCAAGGCCGTGGGCCGCCTGCTCACTTGATTTTTTGGCTGCGGGAGCCGATATGCCAGCTGCCCCGAAATTCTAGCATTGGAACAGTCATGGCTGACGATCCGAACACGTCTGAGCAGACCGCCCCCCAGGATGGGCCGCTGGCCGACGACATCGACGCCCGCGACATTGAAATCATGCAACTCAAGGACCAGGCGACTGCCCTCAAGGACCGGCTGCTGCGCACCGCCGCCGACATGGACAATCTGCGCAAGCGCACGGAGCGGGAAAAGGCCGAGGCGGTGCTCTATGCCGCCACCAATTTCGCCCGCGACCTGCTGAGCGTTGCCGACAACATGCAGCGCGCGGTGGCCACCATCACGCCGGAAGCGCGCGAGAAGGCCGATGCGGTGACCAAGAACCTGCTGGCCGGCGTCGAGATGACCGAGCGCGAACTGCTGAACGTGTTCCAGCGCTACAATATCCGCAAGGTCGAGACGGTGGGCGCCAAGTTCGACCCCAATTTCCACCAGGCGCTGTTCGAGGTTCCCACCAAGGACCACCCGCCGGGCACGGTCGTGCGGGAAATGCAGTCAGGCTTCGCGATCGGCGAGCGGTGCCTCAGGCCGGCCATGGTCGGGGTGGCCAAGGCCGAGGGGTAAGTGCTCCTTATTCGCTGATTCTTGACTCAGGTCAGGGTTCCGGCCGGGGCGGCGGCGCAGGTTGCGCATACTCTCAGAGGAGTATGACGCATGGCAAAGCAAGGAACGGTCGTGTGGTCCGAACTGATGACCACGGAAGTGCAGAAGGCCAAGGACTTCTACGGCAAGACGCTTGGCCTCAGCTTTCAGGGCTTCGACCCTTCGGGCGAGGGCAAGTATTGGGTTGCCATGGCGGGCGGAGAGTCCGCCTGGGGGCTGATGGACATGACTTCGCGGCCAGGAAGCCCCACGGGCTGGTTCACCTATCTCGCGGTCGATGACGTCGATGCCCGGGTGGCGGCGGCGGAAGCGGCGGGCGGCAAGCTCATGGTGCCTGTCTTCGAGGTGCCAATGGTGGGCCGGATCGCCATCCTGGAGGACCCGACGGGCGCCGTCATCGGCTGGATGAAGCCGGCTGACCGTCCACCAGCCTGAGGGCCTTTGCGGCGGCGTCGATCCCGGAAAGATGGGCGCCGTGAACGGTGGAAAAGAACGGGATCGAGCAATGCTCGCCCGCCAGCACGATCCTGTCCGCCACCGGTTCCGAAAACAGCAGGCGCGAGGCGGCGCGGCCCGGCCTGGCATGCGAATAGCCGCCCAGCGTGTAAGGGTCTGAGGCCCAGTGGGTGCGCAGCATCTTTTTGACTCGTTTCCGGAACGAGGCGCCGAAGGCTTCCGTCACCGCCTCCATGGCCATGGCCTCGACCGCCGCATCGCTCAGCCGCTCCACCTCCCGGCCATGCGAGCCGCCCATGTGAGATACCAGCAATGGGCGGCCAAACGGGTTGGTATGCAGGTTGAAGGGCCGCTTCGCCGGATCCGGAAAAATGACATCGCCATAGAGATGGCCAAGCCCATCGATCGGCCGGTCGAGCAGGATGGCGAGCTTCTCCGAAACGCCCATCGGGCAATCATGAAAGGCCTCGACCAGCGAAACAGGCAGGGCGGGATCGAAGCGGATGCCGCCGGCGATCAGCACATTGACGGGCACCGCGAGGATGATGGTTTGGGCGGTCACCGTGCCGTTCGGCGTTTCCAGCCGGACCTGGCGTCCTGACCAGTCGACACAGGTAACCGGGGTCGACAGCGTGACCGCGAGCGCCGCCGCATGGCGGGCGACAAGTGCGCCAAAGCCATCCGCCACGGGAAAGTCGCCGCCTTCTTCCACGTAACGGGCATAATCCAGAACCGAGCAGTCCTCGGGATCATGGGAGGTGATCTGGTTGATGATATGTTCGAGCAGCAGATACCAGCGGTTGCCGGGGTCAAGATAGGCGGAGAAAGGCCGGTCAGGCCCCGAGGCGTCCGTCTCGGAGATGCGGGTTAACACATCGATGATGTGGGCAATGCCCTCCTTCTGGACCGCGTCCGGCAAGGGACCGCCGCCCCCGTACCGGATCACGTCGGCCCAGGTCAGCCGCGCGTTATAGGCGAAGCCCAGCCGGTCAGCGATCGTGGTGAACGGGTTCTGCGCCGCGGCGTGCAGCCAATGGGCGCCGCAGTCGAAGGGAAGCCCGAGCGTCGCGGTGTCGGTATAGGCGCGGCCGCCGATCCGGTCGCGCGCCTCCAGCACGATGAAGCTGCGCCCCGATGCCTGAAGCGCGAGGCCGGCCGCGAGCCCGGCAGCGCCCGCCCCGATCACCGCGATGTCATAGTGGCTCATGGTTTCCTCACCCGCCGCAGCGTCAGGTTGATGCGCCCGCCATCCTTGAGCAGCGTCGAGGTGCCGCCCAGCACCCGGTCAATGCCGTGGTAGCACAGCCGGGCGGCCCCGCCCATCACCAGCACGTCGCCGGACTGGAGCTTGATCGTCGTGGTCCTGCCGCCGCGGTCAGGTCCGCCGATCCGGAACACCGCGGTATCGCCGAGCGAGACCGAGACGACGGGGGCGGAAAAATCCTCCTCGTCCTCATCGCGGTGCAGGCCCATCTTGGCGCCGCCGCTGTAGAAGTTCACAAGGCAGGCCTCGGGGTCATGCGGGTAGCCTGAGAGGCTCCGCCAGAGATCCAGCAGCAGCGGGGGGATCGGCGGCCAGGGCGTGCCGGATACAGGGTGGCCAGGCTGGTAGCGGTAGCCACCCCGGTCCGACACCCAGCCGAGCGGCCCCAGATTGGTCATCCGCACCGAGAACGGCCGCCCGGTACGCGGCATCACCGGCACGAAGAGCGGCGCTGCCGCAACGGCGGCGCGGAGGTTTTCCACCAATTGCCGCTGGTCAGGCAGGGCCAGGTGGCCGGGAAGATAGCGGAGGCCGGGGGTCATGGGCCGCCTTCTGTCACCGCCACTGCCGAGGGGCAAGCGGCGCGTATCGCAAGGCCAAAAGACGGCGGGAATGACGGCTTGATAGGCCGCACCCCCCTGCCTATATACGGCCAGAACGCTGGACGGCCCGGCCAGGCCTGGCAGTCCGGAACCATGTCTGAATCAGGAGGCCGGCGCCTCGCGGGAGCGGGGTCAAGGCAAGCGCCGTGAGAGGGCTTGCCGGGCGGGCCTGCCAATTGGAGGATCAAAATGGCGAAAGTGATTGGTATCGACCTCGGCACCACCAACTCCTGCGTGGCGGTGATGGAGGGCAAGAACCCGAAGGTGATCGAAAACGCCGAAGGGGCGCGCACCACCCCCTCGATCGTGGCATTCAATGCCGACGGCGAAATCCTGGTCGGTCAGCCGGCCAAGCGCCAGGCGGTGACCAACCCCGAGAACACCTTCTTCGCGATCAAGCGGCTCATCGGCCGCCGCTTTGACGACCCGATGGTCGCCAAGGACAAGAAGCTCGTTCCCTATTCCATCGTCAAGGCCGACAACGGCGATGCCTGGGTCGAAAGCCGGGGCAAGAAATATTCGCCCTCGCAGATCTCGGCCTATACGCTGACCAAGATGAAGGAAACCGCCGAACGCTATCTCGGCGAGACGGTGACCCAGGCGGTGATCACCGGTCCGGCCTATGTCACCGACTCGCAGCGCCAGGCCACCAAGGAGGCCGGCAAGATCGCCGGCCTTGAGGTTCTGCGCATCATCAACGAGCCCACCGCGGCGGCACTGGCCTATGGCCTCGACAAGAAGCAGTCCGGCACCATCGCGGTCTATGACCTGGGCGGCGGTACCTTCGACGTGTCGGTGCTCGAGATCGGCGACGGCGTGTTCGAGGTGAAGTCGACCAACGGCGACACCTTCCTCGGTGGCGAAGACTTCGACATGCGCATCGTCGATTATCTCGCCGATGAGTTCAAGAAGGACCAGGGCATCGACCTCCGCAAGGACAAGCTCGCCCTGCAGCGCCTCAAGGAAGCCGCCGAAAAGGCCAAGATCGAGCTGTCGTCCTCGGCCCAGACCGAAATCAACCTGCCGTTCATCACGGCGGACCAGACGGGGCCCAAGCATCTCACCCTGAAGCTCACCCGCGCCAAGCTCGAAGCCCTGGTTGACGACCTTATCCAGAAGACCATCGAGCCGTGCCGGGCGGCGCTCAAGGATGCGGGGGTCACCGCGGGCCAGATCGACGAAGTCGTGCTGGTGGGCGGCATGACCCGCATGCCGAAGGTCATCGAGACGGTGAAGCAGTTCTTCGGCAAGGAGCCGCACAAGGGCGTGAACCCCGACGAGGTGGTGGCGATCGGCGCCGCGATCCAGGCCGGCGTGCTGAAGGGCGAGGTCAAGGACGTCCTGCTGCTCGACGTGACGCCCCTTTCGCTTGGCATCGAGACGCTGGGCGGCGTGTTCACGAGGCTCATCGACCGCAACACCACGATCCCCACCAAGAAGAGCCAGGTGTTCTCCACCGCCGACGACAATCAGACGGCGGTGACCATCCGGGTCTTCCAGGGCGAGCGCGAGATGGCGGCCGACAACAAGATCCTGGGCCAGTTCGACCTGATGGGTATTCCGCCGGCGCCGCGCGGCATGCCGCAGATCGAGGTGACCTTCGACATCGACGCCAACGGCATCGTCAACGTGTCCGCCAAGGACAAGGCGACGAACAAGGAGCAGCAGATCCGCATCCAGGCATCGGGCGGCCTCTCCGACGCCGACATCCAGCGCATGGTGAAGGAAGCCGAAGCCAATGCCGCCGAGGACAAGAAGCGCAAGGACATGGTGGAAGCCAGGAACCATGCGGAAGCGCTGATCCACTCGACCGGCAAGTCGCTCGCCGAATTCGGCGACAAGGTGCCGGCCGCCGATAAATCGGCAATCGAGGCGGCCATCGCCGATCTCAAGTCGGTGCTGGAGGGCGAGGACGTTGAGGCCGTGAAGTCCAAGACCAACGCGCTGGCGCAGGTTTCGATGAAGCTGGGCGAGGCGATGTACAAGGCCCAGCAGGGCCAGGCCGAGGCCGACGCCAGGCGTGACGCGGGCGGCGGCGAAGAAGTGGTCGATGCCGACTTCGAGGAAGTCAAGGACGACGACAAGAAGGTCTGAGTCCGGAGACACCAACGAACCCCGCCTGACGGCGGGGTTCTGTTATCCCCACCCGAGGATCATCTTCGTTCCGGCATGTAATTTCCGTCATCATGCCGGGACAGCAACCGATAGCGGTAAGCATTCATGGCCAAGCGAGACTATTACGAGGTTCTGGGCGTCGGCAAATCGGCCGACGAGAAGGAGCTCAAGGCCGCCTATCGCAAGCTCGCCAAGCAGTATCATCCCGATGCCAACCCCGGCGACAAGACGGCTGAAGCCAGCTTCAAGGAAATCAACGAGGCCTATGACGTTCTGAAGGACCCGCAGAAGAAGGCCGCCTATGACCGGTTCGGCCACCAGGCCTTCGACGGCGGCATGGGCGGCGGGCGTGGCCCGGGCTTCGGGCCGGAGTTCAATTCCTCGATGTCCGACATTTTCGAGGACCTGTTCGGCGATTTCATGGGCGGCAGCAACCGCGGCCGCCGCGGCGGCCGTGGCGGCGGCGGCGCGGCGCGCGGCGCCGACCTGCGCTACAATATGGAGATCGGCCTTACCGAGGCCTTTACCGGCAAGTCCGCGCAGATCCGCGTACCGTCATCGGTCTCTTGCGAGGCTTGCAACGGCTCGGGCGCCAAGCCAGGAACCGCGCCCAAGACCTGCACCACCTGCGGCGGCCAGGGGGCAGTGCGTTCGCAATCGGGTTTCTTTACGGTGGAACGGACCTGCCCGACCTGCCAGGGCCGCGGCCAGGTGATTTCCGATCCCTGCAACGGCTGCGCGGGGCAGGGCCGGGTCACCAGGGAACGCACGCTGTCGGTCAACATTCCGGCCGGCGTCGAGGATGGTACCCGCATCCGGCTGGCCAGCGAAGGCGAGGCGGGCGTGCGCGGCGGGCCGGCGGGCGATCTCTATATCTTCCTGTCAGTGCGGCCGCATGAATTCTTCCAGCGCGACGGAGCGGACCTGTTCTGCAAGGTGCCGGTATCGATGACCACGGCGGCCATGGGCGGCGACATCGAGGTTCCCACCATCGACGGCAAGAAGGCGCGGGTCGGCATTCCGGAAGGAACCCAGACCGGCAAGCAGTTCCGCCTGCGCGGCAAAGGCATGCCGGTGCTGCGCTCCTCGCAGACCGGCGACATGTATATCCAGGTGGCGGTGGAAACGCCGGTCAACCTGTCGCGCAGACAGCGCGAATTGCTGCGCGACTTCGAAAAGGAATCGCGCCACAACAGCCCCGAATCGGAAGGTTTCTTCGCCAGGGCCAAGGCCTTCTGGGACGGCTTCGGCAGCTGAGCCGTTTCCTCAGCCCTGCCCCGGGCTCTTGTGGATGGCGCCGTCATGCATGACGAAATCCACCTTCTCGGTGACGCTGATGTCATCGAAGGGGTTGCCCGGCATGGCGACGATATCGGCCGTCTTGCCGGCCGCCAGAACGCCGATGTCGGGCATCTGCAGCATCTCCGCCGCCATGCTGGTCGCGGCCTTCAGGGCCCGCACGGGGCTGATGCCATTGGCCACCATCTCGCCGAACTCGCCCGCGTTGTTGGTGTCGAAGGAGAAGGTGCCGATATCGGTGCCGAACACGATCTTGACCTTGCTGTCGGCGATGTTCTTGGCGGCCTCCATCAGCTGCGCGGCGTATTTGCGGTATTTGCGGCGCACATAGGGCGGTTTGTCCGCCGCCTTCCAGAATGCGTCGTCGTCGATCAGCCTCGCCTGGCGGATCACCGCGAACTGGGTGGGCACCAGATAGACGCCCTTGTCCTCGATGATCGTGAGCGTGTCCCTGGACGCCAGATTGCCGTGCTCGATGCCGCGCACGCCGGCGGTGAGCGCCCGGCGGATGCCCTCGTCGCCATAGACATGGAGCGTTGCGGGAATGCCGAGATCGCGCGCCGTCCCGACCATCACGTTCATTTCCTCCTGGCTGTAAGGCGTCTGCGACGGGTCGTCCGCCGGGCTGGAAAACCCGCCCGACCCCGCGAATTTGATCCATTGCGCGCCACGGCTGATCTCCCGGCGCACGACCTTGCGGATCTCGTCAACACCGTCCGCCAGGCTGTTCTGCCAGGGGTTGCTGTCAGCGCCCAGCAGGGGCTCGCCATCGCCGTGGCCACCGCGGGTTGAAATCAGATGCCCGGCGGGAATGAGCCGCGGGCCGGCGATCCGGCCTTCGGCGAGCGCCCTGGCGAGATCGCAGGTGGTGTAGCCGTGAATGTCCATATCGCCGGTGTCGCGTACGGTGGTAAAGCCGTGGCCCAGCAGGATAGACAGCGCCTCGACGCCCAGCAGCGCCTTGGCTGACGAGGACAGATCGAAGATCTTGTCCTCCAGTTCCGGCCGCAGGGTGACATGCACATGCGAGTCGATGAAGCCCGGAGTGACCGTATGATCAGGAAGCGAGATGACCCTGGCGCCCTCCGGACGGCCGACGTCCGGCGCCATGGCGCTGATCTTGCCGTTCTCGACCAGCAGCTCCATGGGCCCCAGCGGATTGTCGGCCAGGCCATCCCATAGATTTCCGGCAACGATCACCACCGGCGCGGGATCGGCCTTCAGGGGAGCCGCGATCGCCGTGGAGGCCCAGGACAGAGGCTGGGCGAGCAGCGGCGCGGTCAGCGTGAACGCGGCGTTTTTCAACACCTGGCGGCGGCTTGGCTGCGCGGGGCGGCGATTTTGCATCAGGGAACAGGCGAGACACATGGCGTGCTTCCTCCTCGTTCAACCACTAGCCAAGGCGGGCATGTCCGCCAAGTGAATTCCCGTTCGGGCTGCTTTCTGTTTTTGGCTTAGTCGACCTTCTCGCCCTCATAGACGCCCCAGAGTTGCGTCTGTTCGACATAGCCCTCATAGCCGCCGGCAGCCAGCTCGCACCAGACGCCGTCACAATGGCTGACGTCGGCCACCACCCCGGCGGCCATCCGGGCGACAATGTCAGCGCCGGCCGCTGGCCCGGCATACACCGGCACGGCCTGACCGGTTTTCCAGGGGGCAATCACCGCGGTGCGCTTGCCGGCCAGCATGCTCTGCAGGATCCAGCCTTCCTCGCCATCCGAATCGCGGATGCGCCGCCAGTTGTCGGACTCGGCCACGATTTCCACCGGCAGTCCCTTGCGCTGGAACACCCAGGCCACGGCGTGGTCGCTGGACGGGCCGCGGCGCACATTCACCTTTTCGGCCTTGAGCGACACAAATCGCGGGATCGGCAGTCCCGAAGGACCAAGCTGCCGCGGCGTTTCCTCGGCAAGAGAGCCAGTCACCTCGCCAGGCGGCAGTTTGGCTGGGGTTTGTCTGTCCTTGCCAAACACCGACCAGCCGACCGCCACGGCCACACCGATGCAGAGCAGGCTCAGAACCGCAGGTCCGATACGCCGCTTCACAGCAGGGCTCAGCGCCATGATTTCCCGAATCTCCCCAATCGCTCACCCGAGCCATAAAGCCAGTTTACACCACGCATCCGGCGGTGCAAACGGTTGATCCCGTCAGCAACCATGCCGGGGCAGTGGTAAACTCAGGCAAGCATGGTTAAGAATAGGTTGAGATGCCTTATCGCAGCCAGGAATCCCGCATGAGCAAGCGCAAGCCTGTCGTCGTCGTCACCCGCAAGCTGCCCGACGTGGTCGAGACCCGGATGATGGAGCTTTTCAACACCAGGCTCAACGCCACCGACCGGCCGATGAGCCGGGCGGACCTCCTCGAGGCGGTGAAAACCGCCGAGGTGCTGGTGCCCACCGTCACCGACCGGATCGACAAGGCGGTGATCATGCAGGCGGGCGATCAGTTGAAGCTCATCGCCAACTTCGGCAACGGGGTGGACAACATCGACGTCGAAACGGCGCTGTCGCGCGGCATCACCGTCACCAACACGCCGGGCGTGCTCACCGAGGACACGGCGGACTTCACGCTCGCCTTGATCATGGCGGTGTCGCGCCGCATCATCGAGGGCGCCAGGGTGATCGGCCCCGACAACAGCTGGGAGGGCTGGTCGCCCACCTGGATGCTGGGCCACCGCATCGGCGGCAAGCGCCTCGGCATCATCGGCATGGGCCGCATCGGCACCGCCGTGGCGCGCCGCGCCAAGGCCTTCGGCATGCAGATTCACTATCACAACAGGAAGCCCGTGCATCCCCGCACCGAGGAAGAGCTTGAGGCAACCTACTGGGAAAGCCTCGACCAGATGCTGGCCCGCATGGACATCGTGTCGGTCAACTGCCCGCACACGCCCGCCACCTATCACCTGCTCTCGGCCAGGCGTCTGAAGCTCATGAAGCGCGAGGCCATCATCGTCAACACGGCGCGTGGCGAGGTGATCGACGAGAACGCGCTGGCGCGCATGCTCGAGTCGGGCGAGCTGGGTGGCGCCGGCCTCGATGTGTTCGAGCATGAGCCTGCCGTCAATCCGCGTCTGCTCAAGGCCAAGAAGGCGGTGCTGCTGCCGCATATGGGCTCGGCCACCATCGAAGGCCGCATCGACATGGGCGAGAAGGTGATCATCAACATCAAGACTTGGGTCGATGGCCACAACCCGCCGGACCGCGTGCTGCCCGCGATGCTGTGAGGGTACGGTTCTTTCCCTAACTGCCGCGCCGGGCCTTCGCATAGGCCCGGACGGCGTCCCCGAAGGCGGCGAACAGTTTCACCGAATCGGGGTTGTTCAGCGCCTTGAACTCCGGGTGCCACTGGGTGCCGATCGCGAAGCTGCGGGCCTCCCTCACGGATACCGCCTCGATGATGCCGTCAGGCGCTGTCGCCTCGACGGCCAGCCCCTTGGCGAGCCGCTTGATGCCCTGGCGGTGGATCGAGTTCACCATGGTCTCGCGCTTGCCGAGGATCTGCTCAAGTATGCCGCCCGGCCTGATGTTGATCACATGGGCAGGCGCGTAGCGCACATCGACATCGTCGTGGCGCGGCGCGCGGTGATCGATCCTGCCCTCGCTCTCCTGAAGTTCGGTCTCCAGCGTTCCGCCCAGCACCACATTCAGTTCCTGAAAGCCGCGGCAGATGCAGAACAGCGGCATGCCGCGGCGGATCGTCTTGTCGATCAGTTTGAGCGTCACTGCGTCGCGCGCGTGGTCATAGGGCTCATGGGCGGGCGAGGGCTGCTCGCCATAATGCGGCGGGTGCACGTTCGACACCGCCCCGGTGACCACCACGCCGTCCAGATGATCGAGCAGCGCGTCGAGTTCCAGCGCGTCGATCAGCGACGGGATCATCACCGGCAGGCAATGCGCCGCCTCGGCCACGGCGCGCACATATTTGTCGCCGATCGAATGATAGAGAAAGCCGTTGCTCTCATAGGTGTCGGCCGGCAGGCCGACGAGGGGCAGATAGGTCATGTCCGATCCTTGTGGACGGGCTGATTTGCCGTCTAGATAGCAAGCCGGCGCAGGAAATGTCCAACTGCCACCTCGCGCCTTGGAGGACCCACATGGATTTCTCGCTCGATCCGGCCATCGACGCCTTGCGGCTGAAGGTGCGGGCTTTCGTCGACGGCCATGTGATTCCGCTCGAGTCCGATCCCGGCAGTTACGACGCTTATGGCAACATCCGGCTCGATCTGCTGGCCAGCCTGCGCCAGCAGGTGAAGGCGCAAGGCCTGTGGGCCCCGCAGGTGCCGGTGGCGCGTGGCGGCCTGGGGCTTACCATGGTGGGCCGCGCCGCCTTCTACGAGGAAGCCAACCGCTCGATTTTCGGGCCCTTGTGCTTCAACTGCGCCGCGCCGGATGATGGCAACATGACGGTGCTGGACAAGGTGCTGAAGACCGCGGCACAGAAAGACAAATGGCTGCAGCCGATCGCCGATGGCGCGGTGCGCTCCTCTTTCGCGATGACCGAACCGAGCCCCGGGGCCGGCTCCGACCCCGGCGGCATGATGCTGACGCGGGCTGAAAAGCAGGGTGGCCATTATGTCATCCATGGCCGTAAATGGTTCATCTCGGGTGCTGACGGGGCGAGCCATTTCATTCTCGTGGCGCGCACCTCGGATGATCCGCGCAACGGGCTTTCGGCCTTTCTGTTCCACAAGGATCAGCCGGGCTGGCGCATCGTGCGCCGGGTGCCCACCATGGGGCCGGATGAGTTGGGCGGCACCTGCGAGCTTGAATTCGACGGGCTGGAGATTCCGGAAGAAAACCTGCTGATGGAGGAGGGTGACGGCCTGCGCCTCACCCAGATCAGGCTGGGCCCCGCCCGGCTTACCCACTGCATGCGCTGGCTCGGCCTGTCACGGCGCTGCCTTGAAATCGCCGGGGCCCATGTGAAGGACCGCAAGGCCTTCGGCCTGCCTCTCGCCGAGCGTGAAAGCGTGCAGATCATGCTGGGCGAGGTGGCCGCCGAGATTGCCAAGGGCAGGCTGCTCACCATGCACGCCGCCTGGAAGCTGGACCGCGGCGAGAAAGCGCAGGCGGAGATCTCGCTGGCCAAGATCCATGTCGCTGACACGCTGAACCGCGCGGCGGATGTGGGCGTGCAGCTTCTGGGGGCGCGCGGCTATTCCAGGGACACGGTGCTGGAATGGATCTACCGCTATGCGCGCTGCGCCAGGCTCGTCGACGGCGCCTCGGAGGTCCACAAGATGGTGCTGGCGCGCAGCCTCGCCAAGCAGGGCAATGACTTCTGGAACTGGGGTTAGGCCAGCAGCTTCGCGGCTGCGCCAAGAACGGCGCTCAAGGCAAGCACCGGCACGATCCCCAGCCGAAAGCGCAGCAGCGCCAGCGCGGCGAGCCCGCTCAGCGCCAGCGCCGAACCATCGAGATTGGTCCAATCCGGCACCCAGGGCCGGAACCAGCCTGGAAGCCGCTCCACCTGGCCAAACAGCACATGGAGCCCGAACCACAGTGAGAGATTGAGGATCACCCCCACCACCGCGGCGGTGATGGCGGCAAGCGCGCCCGAAAGCCGTGGGCGCTTGCCCAGGGCTTCGACATAGGGGGCTCCGGCGAAGATCCACAGGAAACAGGGCGCGAAGGTCATCCACAGCGTCACCGCTGCCGCCGCAAGCCCACCCCACATGGACCCCATCTCGCGGAGCCCCGCGAAATAGCCAACGAACTGCGTCACCAGGATCAGCGGCCCCGGTGTGGTTTCGGCCAGCGCCAGCCCGTCCATCATTTCGGTTGCCGAGAGCCAGCCCTGGGTCTCCACCGCCGCCTGCGCCATATAGGCCAGCACCGCATAGGCCCCGCCGAAGGTGACGAGCGCCAGCTTGGAAAAGAACACGCCCACCTCGGTCAGCACGTGGTGCGGGCCCAGCAGCAGCGCCAGCGCCGCCAAGGGTACGAGCCAGATGGCGCCCCACAGCGCCACCGTGCCGGCCAGCTCGCGCCAGCCTGGAACGCTGGCGTGATGCGGTTCGGCAGCGCTGCTGGCCCGCCAGAAGCCGTAAAGCCCCGCCGCGACGATCACCACCGGAAACGGCATGGCGAAGAAGAACAGCGCCGCGAAGGCCAGTGCCGCGATGACCCAGTCGGCGCCGGTCTTGAGGGCGCGGCGCGCCACCCGCACCAATGCTTCGATGACGATGGCCAAGACCGCCGCCTTGATGCCATAGAACAGCGCCTCCGCCAGTGGCAGCTTGCCCAGCGCCGCATAAAGCATGGTGAGGGACAGCACGATGACAGCCCCCGGCAGCACGAACAGCAAACCCGCCGCCAGCCCGCCCTTCACGCCATGCAGCTTCCAGCCGGCATAGGTGGCGAGTTGCATCGCTTCGGGGCCCGGCAGCAGCATGCAGAAGTTGAGCGCGGTGAGATACTCCCTTTCCGACAGCCAGCCGCGCTCCTCGACGAGCGCGCGGTGCATCAGCGCGATCTGGCCGGCCGGGCCGCCGAAGGAGGTGAGGCCGATCTTCGCCCACACCCGCAAGGCTTCCACGAAACCGGGGCCTGGCGGCGAAGCATTTTGATTGTCCATGCGATTCAGTATAGTTGGGCCCATGTCCAAGTCGACCCACAGCCTCTCCGACCTTTATGACCTTTCGATTACACGGCTGTTCCTGACCGGACCGCAGGCGATCCTGCGCATGGTGCTGATGCAGTCCGAGCGTGACCGGCGGAACGGGCTCAACACCGCGGCCTATGTCTCAGGCTACCGGGGCTCGCCGGTCGGCACGGTCGACAACCAGTTCCAGGCGGCAAAGCCGGTGCTGGCGCCGCGCAACATCGTGTTTCAGCCCGGCCTCAACGAAGACCTGGCGGCCACCGCCCTGTGGGGAACCCAGCAGGCGGAAATGCGCGGCGAGGGCAAGTTCGATGGCGTATTCGGCCTCTGGTACGGCAAGGGGCCGGGCGTTGACCGGTCGGGCGATGTGTTCCGGCACGCCAACATGGCCGGCACCTCGCCCCATGGCGGTGTGCTGGCCCTTGCCGGGGATGATCATTCGGGCGAATCCTCCACTGTCGTGCATGCCAGCGACGTGGCGCTGATGGATGCGATGATCCCCGTGCTGTCGCCCGCCGGCGTGCAGGAAATCATCGATTTCGGCCTGATGGGCTATGCGCTGTCGCGCCATGCGGGGGTCTGGGTCGGCCTCAAATGCGTGCATGACACGGTCGAGTCCTCGGCGGTGGTGGATGCCAGCCTTGACCGCAATGTGCCCGTCGTGCCCGCTGAACCGGCCCCGCCGCCGGGGGGCCTGTCGATCCGCCCGCGGGATGACCGGGTGCCGCAGGAAGAGCGGCTGCACATGCACAAGCTGCCGGCCGTCAAGGCCTTTGCGTGGGCCAACGGCCTGAACCGCATCGTGTTCGCGGGCGGGGCCGCGCCGCGGCTCGGCATCGTGGCGGCGGGCAAGGCGTTTCTCGACGTGCGCCAGGCGCTGGACGATCTCGGTATCGGCGAGGATAGCGCGGCCAGGCTTGGCATCCGGCTGCTCAAGATCGGCATGGTGTGGCCGCTCGAGCCGGCGATCATCAAGGAATTCGCGCGCGGCCTCGCCACCATCATGGTGGTCGAGGAGAAGCGCCCCATCATCGAGGCGCAGATCAAGGATATTCTGTATACGGAGCAGAGCCGTCCGGCGGTGATCGGCAAGCAGGACGAGCGGGAGAACACGCTGTTTCCGCCGCATGGCGTGCTCGACCCGACCCATATCGCCCGCGCCATTGCCGCGCGGGTGGGCGAGGGCGCGCTCGCCGATTGCGCCGTGGCCTTGGCGGAGGCGCAGCCTGCCGGCAACCAGCCCGATCTTGTGGCGCGCGTTCCCTATTTCTGTGCCGGCTGCCCGCATAATTCATCCACCGTGCTGCCGGAGGGTGCGCGCGGCTATGCCGGCATCGGCTGCCACTGGCTTGCGCAGTTCGTGCCGGACCGCAAGACCGAGGGCGCCACCCAGATGGGTGGCGAAGGCGCCAACTGGGTTGGCGAGGCGCCGTTCTCGAAGCGCAAGCATGTGTTCCAGAACATCGGTGACGGCACCTACAACCACTCGGGCCTGATGGCCATCCGCCAGGCGGTGGCCGCGGGCACCACCATCACCTACAAGATCCTGTTCAATGATGCGGTGGCGATGACCGGCGGCCAGAAGAATGATGGCGGCCTGACGGTTGAGCAGATTGCCACCCAGATGCGGGCCATCGGCATCGAGCGCATCGCGGTGGTCTCGGACGAGCCGGACAAATACGCCTCGCGCGCCGCCTTTCCTGCATGGACGAGCTTCCATGACCGGCGCGACCTGCAAGCCGTGCAGGCCGAGATGATGGAAGTGCCGGGCGCCAGCGTCATCATCTATGACCAGACCTGTGCCGCCGAGAAACGCCGGCGGCGGCGCAAGGGGGCGCTTCCCGACCCCGGCAAGCGGGTGTTCATCAATGAGCTGGTCTGCGAAGGCTGCGGCGATTGCGGGGTCAAGTCCAATTGCGTGGCGATCCAGCCTGTCGAAACCGAATTCGGGCGCAAGCGCCGCATCGACCAGTCTGTCTGCAACAAGGACTTCTCCTGCCTCAACGGCTTCTGCCCCAGCTTCGTGACGGTCGAGGGCGGCGTGCCCGTGAAGTCCGCCCCGGGCCGGGCTATGGATTTCGAAGCAGCGCCGTTCCCCGTGGTGCCGGAGCCGGTGCTGCACGCGCTCGACAAGCCGTGGAGCATTCTGGTGGCCGGCATCGGCGGCACCGGTGTTGTCACCATCGGCCATATTCTCGGCATGGCGGCGCATATCGAGGGCAAGGGCGCGGCGCTCATCGACATGGTCGGCATCTCGCAGAAGAATGGCGCTGTCGTCACCCATCTGAAGATCGGGGCAAGGCCCGGTGATATCGCCGCTGTGCGGGTGGCGCGTGGACAGGCTGATCTCATTCTCGGCTGCGATCTCGTCACCACCGCCTCGGCGCGTATTCTGGCGGGCGCCTCGCGCCAGCGCAGCCATGCGGTGGTCAACAGCCATGAGGTGATGCCCGCGCAATTTACCCATGACGCCGATTTCGACGTACGGGGCGGGTCGCTGGCCTTGCGCATCGCGGCGGCGGTGAGGCCAAACGGCTTCCACGCCATCGACGCCACCGACATCGCCACCAGGCTGCTGGGCGACTCGATCGCCGCCAACCTCTTCACTTTGGGCTATGCCTGGCAGAAAGGCCTGGTGCCTGTCTCGCGTGAAGCGATTGCCCAGGCGGTGGAACTCAACGGCGTTGCGGTGAAGAAGAACCTCGCGGCCTTCGCCTGGGGCCGGCGCGCTGCCGCCGATGAAGCAGCACTGCGCACCCTGATCGGCGCCCGCGCCGTGGTAAAGCCCGAGACGCTGGATGAGATCGTGGCGCGGCGGGTGGACGTCCTCACGGCCTACCAGAATGCCGCCTACGCCGAAAGCTACCGCGCCTTCGTGGAGAAGGTGCGCGCCGCGGCGGAACCGCTGGCGCTTCCCGTGGCGCGCAACCTGTTCAAGCTGATGGCCTACAAGGATGAATATGAGGTGGCCCGGCTCTATGCCGATGGCGGCTTTGCCGAGCGGCTTGCAAGCCAGTTCACCGGCGATGTCCGGCTTACCTTCCATCTGGCGCCGCCGCTGCTGGGGCGTATCGATCCCGCCACCGGCAAACCCGCCAAGATCCAGTTTGGGCCATGGATGATGCCGGTGTTCCGGCTGCTGGCCAAATTCAAATGGCTACGCGGCACCGCGTTTGATCCGTTCGGGCGAAGTGCTGAACGCCGCGAGGAACGCCAGCTGATCGCCGGCTACCGCGCGCTGATCGACAACCTCTTGCAGCGCCCCGGCCTGGCGCGTTCGGAGGCGGCGATGGAACTGGCCTCGCTGCCCGAGACCATTCGTGGCTTCGGTCATGTCAAGCAGGCGAGCATCGCCAAAGCCAAGGCCCGCGAGGCCGAATTGCTGCAAAGCCTCGCCGGCGGCAAACCGCGCCTGCGGGCGGCGGCGGAGTGACCCGGCAACCGACTGGGAAGAGGCAAACCCGTCACGCCACGGCGCGCCCGTGGCATCTTGCCGGCAGCGCGGGCATGACCTCCACAACCTCGTCATGCCACGGCTTGACCGTGGCATCTTGCAGACAGCGCTTGTGATGATGGCCTGGTCAGGCCGGGCCATGACGAGAGGGGGACGGCCTGACCATGGCATCCGCTAGCGCGGCCGTGGCCGGATATGGCCGATCACATTGGAGGCGATGCGCGCCGCGGTGAAAGCGGCGGTCTGCAGCCGGTCGCGCTGCGGCACGAATTCCACCATGGCGAACCCGGCGATGCGCGCCTTGGCGGCAACTCCGGCGACGAGGTCCGTCACCTGCGTGTAGGTGAGCCCGCCCGGCGAGGGATAGGCCACCGCCGGCATGGCGCTTGAATCGAGCGCGTCGCAATCGAGCGAGATCACGCAATCGCAATCCTCGGGGATGTGCTGCAGCACCTCCGCCACGCTCTTGTGGTGAATGTCGCGGGACGTGACGATGCGCGCCCCCCAATCGCGCGCGTCGCGCACCTCGCCTTCGCGCGCGGTGCCGATGCCGCGGGCGCCCGCCTGCACGATGCGCCAGACGTGGCCGTGTTCGGAGGCGCGCCGCATGGTGGACGAGAAGCCCATGGTTTCGCCCTCGCGCTCATGGCGCCAGTCGATATGGGCATCAATCTGCAGGATAACGATTGCCGGATGTTCGCTGAAACCGGCGATAAACGGGATGGGCACCGAATCGTCGCCGCCGAACATCAGTGGCACCGCGCCGGCATCAAGGATTTGCCGGGTGGTGTGTTCGATCAGCGTCCGGTTGCCCTCGCCATCGCTGCGCTTCGTCTTGAGGTTGCCGAGATCGCAGACGCGCTGGCCATGGCGGAGCAGCGGGCCGCCGAGATCCCAGTCCCAGGAGTTGAGCCAGCCGATATCCGGCGCCACAGCCTTGCGGAAGGCGTCGGGCGCGCCGGCGTGAACGGAGTTGTTGATGCCGGGATAGGGCGTGCCGTGCGGCGCGCCGAAAATGGCGGCGTCGAAGCCTGACGCATGCGTTGCCGCAATGGCGCCCATGAAGGGGGGAACGGGGACGGCTGGCGGCATGGCGGCGGGCTCTTGCAGGTCAGGCGGCTTGGGCATTGTGGTTGTTGGCCGCGTCCGGCCACATGACGCGGCTGGCCGGCAGCGTCAGCCGGGCGCTGGCGCCACGGCCGGGGGCGCTGCTTGCCACCACCTCGCCAGAATGGAGCAGGGCCACCCGCTTGGCAATGGGAAGCGCGAAGCTGCGCAGGCCGTCGGCCTCCAGCCGGGGCTCGAACAGCTGTGTTTGCCCGGCGGGTCCGGATGCTTCAGCGCGGCTGCCGATGTCGACCGCAAGGCCGCCATCGGCCAGCTTCTGGAGGCTGACGTCGAGGATGCCGCCCGCCCCGGATTCCGCCAGCGCCCAGTGAACCAGGCCGGCGATTGTTTGCCGGATGCGTTCGGCGTCGACGCGGATTTCAGCGCCGTCGACCAGACGCGCCACAATGATGCGGTCGCTGGCCTCAGCCTCCTCCTGGCACAGCGCCAGGGCGCTCTCCACCAGTTCGGCGGCGTCAACCTGCTGTTCGGTAATCCGCAGGCGTCCGCGCTCGAAACGGGCATAGTCATGAAGTCCGGCCGCGAAGGCCAGAAGGTCACGGCTGTTGGCCAGCACGAAGCCGCTGGCGTCGCGCCGCTCCCCGCCGGGGAGGGACGCGGCCGGGCCTGGCGCCAGAACCTGGGCAAAACCCTTGATGGTTCCGGCGGCGGTCATCACCTCTCTGGCAACGGCTTCGAGCAATTCGAGGCTGGCCGCATTCCGGCTGCTTGAGGGCTGCTCCCGGGCGCTTTCGGACGCTGGTTTTTCGCTCTGGGGCGGCCGCCGGAGCCGCTGGATCAGGCCCCAGCCCAGCGCCAGCAGCAGCCCGGCCAGCATCAGGCCGCCAAGCAGCGCCGCCCCGAACAGGCTGGCCGCGGCATGCAACGCCGCGGCGGCGGTCAGCAGGCATGCGAAGGCGATGCCTGCAACGAGCGCTGCCAGCACGGGCATTCTCCCAGGATGCATCCCTGGTTGCTGCCGTTTCAACACCGAAACTCCGGTTGCGATACAATTCCCCGCCAATATGATCTTTTGGGATTTTCAACCCGTTAACGGCGGGGTAGTGACTGGCGCACGGCAATGCGGCCGTTAGGATGGTTTAGAATTGATGAATGTTCTTCCGCCCGGGCACCCGCCGTTCAAGGTCGGGAAAATCGGCGTGTTGCTGATCAACCTCGGCACGCCCGAGGGCACGTCCTATTGGCCAATGCGCAGATATCTCAAGGAATTCCTGTCCGACCGGCGGGTGATCGAGGTCAACCCGGTACTCTGGTGGGTGCTGCTCAACGGCATCATCCTGACCACCCGGCCAAGCAAGAGCGGCCACGCCTATGAGCAGATCTGGAACCGCGAGCTGAATGAATCCCCCCTCAAGACCATCACCCGCTCGCAGGCGGAAAAGCTGGCGGCCCGGCTGGAAAGCCTGCCGCAGGTGATCGTCGACTGGGGCATGCGCTATGGGCTGCCGCCCACCAAGGAGCGGATCGAGGCCCTGAAAGACCAGGGCTGTGACCGGATCCTGCTGTTCCCGCTCTATCCGCAGTACAGCGCCTCGACGACCGCCACGGCCCTCGACAAGGCCTATGATGCGCTGAAGACGATGCGCTGGCAGCCGGCCATCCGCACCGTGCCGCCCTATTTCGACAATCCGGCCCATATCGAAGCCCTGGCGCAGTCGCTTGCCGCGCATCTCAGGACGCTGGACTGGGAGCCGGACATGATCCTGGCCTCGTTCCACGGCCTGCCCAAGGATTACTTCATGGCCGGCGACCCCTACCACTGCCAGTGTCTCAAAACCGCCCGCCTGCTGGCCGAGCGCCTCGAGCTGCCGCGCGAGAAGCTGCAGGTGGCGTTCCAGTCCCGCTTCGGCAAGGCGGAATGGCTGCAGCCCTATGCCCAGGAGACGGTCGAGCAGCTCCCTTCCAGGGGCGTCAAGAAGCTCCTCATGATCACGCCCGGCTTCGCCTCGGATTGCGTCGAGACCCTGGAGGAAGTGGCGATCGGCCTCAAGGAGACCTTCGAGGAAGCCGGCGGAGAGCAATTCTCGGTTGTGCCGTGCCTGAATGACTCCGAACCATCGATCACCATGCTGGAGCGGCTGGTTCGCCACGAGTTGCAGGGCTGGATCTGACGGCGGCGTTAACCGCGTCAGATCAATCCTGCCCGCAGCAGGTCATGGATGTGGATGAGGCCCACCGGGCGCTGCTCCGCGTCGATCACGAACAGGCTGGTGATCTTGAGGCTGTTCAGCTGTTCCAGCGCCTCGGAGGCGAGGGCGTCGGCGGCAATCGTCTTGGGCGCGCGCGTCATCACCGCGCCGGCCTGGCGGTCCAGCAGATCGGCCGACATGTTGCGGCGCAGATCGCCGTCGGTGATGATGCCGATAAGGCGTCCCCGTTCATCCACCACGCCGAAGCAGCCATAGCTGCGTCTCGTCATCACGATCAGCACATCGGCCATGGCCATGTCGGCGAGGCCGAGCGGCAGCTCGTCGCGCTGGCGCATCAGGTCACGCACGTGCTTGAGCTGGGCGCCCAGCTTGCCGCCGGGGTGGAACTTTCGGAAATCATGGGCGCTGAAGCCCTTGTCCTCGAGCAGCGCCACCGCCAGCGCGTCGCCCAGCGCCAGTTGCAACAGGGTCGAGGTGGTGGGCGCGAGGCCGTTGGGGCAGGCCTCGCGGGCCCGCGGCAGGGGCAGCACGATGTCCGCCTCCTTGCCCAGCGTGCTGTCCGGCGCCGCGGTGATGGCGATCAGCGGCACCGCGAAGCGCCGCGAATAGGTGAGGATGTCGCGCAGCTCCGGCGATTCGCCGGAGTTGGAGATCATGATCACCACATCATCGCCGGTGATCATGCCAAGGTCGCCGTGGCTCGCCTCGGCGGGATGCACGAAGCTCGCGGGCGTGCCGGTGGAGGCCAGCGTGGCGGCAATCTTGCGGGCGATGTGGCCGCTCTTGCCCATGCCCGCCAGCACCACCCGGCCCCTCGATGTCCGGATCGTCTCGACCGCCCGCGCCAGGCCATCGCCCAGTGGCCCGTCAAGGGCGGCGATCAGCTGCTGCAGGCCCTCGGCCTCGGTGAGCAGCGCCTTGCGGGCGGCGGCCCGCCAAGATGCGCCGAGCGGAACGGGGTTCAGGGTCTGGCGGTTTGACATGGCCGCTTCTTAGCCCTTTCCGGCAGCCGGCGCAAAGTCAGCGCCGGTGGCCGCCTTCCGCCAGAAGCCGTTCCAGGGCGGCGCGGAAGCCTGGCCCCACGTCGGGGCGTTCGAGTCCGAAGGCGACGTTGGCGGCGAGGAAACCCACCTTGTCGCCGCAGTCATAGGTGGTGCCCCGGTAGCGGAGCCCGTGGAAGGGCTGATGGGCCATAAGCCGGATCATGGCGTCAGTGATCTGAATCTCGCCGCCCGCACCTGGTTCCTGTTTCGCGATCTCCGCGAAGATCTCCGGCTGCAGGATGTAACGCCCGGAAATGATCAGGTTGGAAGAGGCAGATTCGCGGCTCTTGGGCTTTTCCACCATGCCGGTGATGGTGAAGGCATTGTCCTGCCAATCCCTGGCGCCGACCACGCCATAGCGGCTCACCTGCTCCCAGGGCACTTCCTCGACGGCCAGCACATTGCCGCCGCCGCGCGCCTCGTAGGCGTCGATCATCTGGCGCAGGCAGCCGGGCCTCGCGTGCATCACCATGTCAGGGAGCAGCAGGGCGAAGGGCTCGTCGCCCACGATATGGCGCGCGCACCACACGGCATGGCCCAGACCCAAGGGCTCCTGCTG
Source organism: Aestuariivirga sp. (assembly GCF_046093005.1). GTDB lineage: Bacteria > Pseudomonadota > Alphaproteobacteria > Rhizobiales > Aestuariivirgaceae > Aestuariivirga. The sequence goes on along the minus strand of NZ_JBJTER010000207.1, from coordinate 8,707 downwards.
GCGGGTGAAGCTGGCATGGCCGGGAAGCGGCAGGGTATCTTCAAGCCTTTCGATCTCGGACTGCCTGCCCCGCGCCCGCAGTACGGCCTCAAGCTCGAAGGCCTTGTCGAAATGGTCCTCGATTACTGACTTGTTGCGCCCGGTGACGAATACGAAATGCTCGATTCCCGCCTCGCGGGCCTCGTCCACGGCGATCTGCACCAGCGGCCGGTCGACGACAGTGAGCATTTCCTTCGGCATCGCCTTGGTGGCGGGCAGGAAACGGGTGCCGAGCCCGGCAACCGGGAATACCGCCGTCTTGATCGGACGCGCCATGCTTGACCTCTTTCCGCCAGATTTTCGGTTTCTCTGTGATAATATCGCAGACTTCGCTACACGCGAAGCAAAGGAGTTTTCAATGGCTATTCTGGTAACCGGTGGGGCGGGTTACATCGGCAGCCACATGGTGCTGGCTTTGGCCGAGGCGGGCGAAGACACCGTGGTGCTGGACAATCTGTCCACCGGCTTCTGGTGGGCGCTGCCGCGGGACACCCGGCTGGTGGAGGGCGATATTGGCGACGAGGCCCTGCTCGACCGGCTGATGGCCGAATACCGCTTCGACGCGGTGGTGCATTTCGCGGGATCGATCGTGGTGCCCGATTCGGTGAAGGATCCGCTGGGCTATTATCTCAACAACACCGTGAAATCCCGCGCCTTGCTCAGCGCCGCGGTGCGGGCCGGCATCCCACGCTTCATCTTCTCATCCACCGCCGCGGTCTATGGCAATCCCGGGGCCTTGCCAGTGTTCGAGGATGCCGCGGTGGCGCCGATCTCGCCCTACGGCGCGTCGAAGCTGATGACCGAGTGGATGCTGCGTGACGTCAATGCCGCGCACGGGCTGCAATATGTGGCGCTCCGCTATTTCAACGTGGCGGGTGCCGACCCCGGGGGCCGTACCGGCCAGTCGACGCCGCGGGCCACTCATCTCATCAAGGTTGCCTGCCAGACAGCGCTTGGCCAGCGCGGTGAACTCGAGATCTTCGGCACCGATTACCAGACGCCCGACGGCACCTGCCTGCGTGACTATATCCACGTGAGCGACCTGGCGGCGGCGCATATGGATGCGCTGGCGCATCTCCGGCGCGGTGGCGAAAGCGGGGTGTTCAACTGCGGCTATGGCAAGGGCTATTCGGTGCGCGAGGTTGTGAGCGCGGTGGAGAAGGCGGCCGGAGCGCCGCTTCCCGTGCGCTATTCGCCGCGCCGGGCGGGCGATCCGGCGGCGATCGTCGCCGGGGCGGCGCGGGTACGGGAGGTCTTGGGCTGGCAGCCCAGATATGACAACCTCGACATGATCGTGGAATCAGCGCTCGGCTGGGAACGCAAGCTCGCCCAGCGCAATTCGACCACTTCCGGATGAACGCCCGTGGCTAGACCGCCTGTCATGAACCGTCGCTTGTTCGCGGCTTTCGTCGCGCTGGCGCCGCTGCTGCCGCGGCCGGCGCTGGCCGACCCCAAATTCGAAGCCTTTATCCAGAACAGCCTGTGGCCGCGCGCCAAGGCCGCGGGAATCCCGCGTGACCTGTTCGACCGGGCGTTCAAGGGCATCACCGAGCCTGACCCCCGGGTCTTGAAGCTGGCAGCCAACCAGCCGGAATTCACCTCCACGACCGGCGACTATCTTGCCAAGGCAGTGACGCCGATCCGCATTGCGACCGGCAAGACCAAGAAGGCCGAGGAAGAGGCGCTGCTGTCGGCCATCGAAAAGAAATATGGTGTCGACCGCCACATCCTGCTCGGCATCTGGGGCATGGAGTCCAATTTCGGCAAGGACAAGGGCTCGATGAGCGTCATCCGCTCGCTGGCCACACTCGCCTACAGCGGACGCCGCAAGGCCTATGGCAACGCGCAGCTCATTGCCGCCCTCAAGATCCTGCAGAAGGGCGTGGCCAAGCCTGAGGACTTCAAGGGTTCCTGGGCTGCCGCCATGGGCCATACGCAGTTCATTCCCAGCTCTTACATCTCCTATGCGGTGGACTGGACGGGCGACGGCACCAAGGACATCTGGAATTCGCGGCAAGACGCGCTCGCCTCGACCGCCAACTATCTCGCCAAGGCTGGCTGGAAATCCGACCGTCCGTGGGGATGGGAGGTGACCCTGCCAAAGGACTTCGACGTGGCGCTGATCGGCCGCGGCAAATGGCGCAGCGTGGCCGCCTGGGAAAAGCTCGGCGTGAAGCGCGCCGATGGCCAGAAATTCGGGTCCCGCGATGTGGATGCTTTCGTCATGGTGCCGCAGGGCGTAAACGGCCCCCGTTTTCTGGTGACCCAGAACTTCCTCGCCATCATGGATTACAATCTCTCGCATTCCTATGCGCTGGCGGTCGGCCATCTGGCGGACCGTATCCGCGGCATGGGGCCCATTCAGGCGGCCTGGCCCTCGGTTGATTTCGGGCTCAGCTTCGAGCAGCGCGTGGAACTCCAGAAACGGCTCAATGCCATGGGGTTCAAGACTGGCGGCAGCGATGGCCGCTTCGGGGCGCGCACCTATGAGGCGATCATCGCCTATCAGGCGAAAGCCGGCTTGCCGCTCGACGGGAGGCCCTCGCTGAAGCTTCTCGAACACATGCGGAAGAACGGCTGAACATGTGGCGGCCCGCTCTTGTCATGGTGTTCCTGCTGTTGGCCGTCACGGCGTCGGCGCAGGCGCCCGATCAGCCGATCATGGGCTCTTCCGGCATGGGCGATGTGGCTGCCGTGCCCACCACCGGCCAGCTCGAGGCGCGGCGGGTTCTGGTGCTGGGTGACGGTGTCGGCGGCGGGCTGGGCGCCGGCCTGCTGCGCGCCGCGGCGACCGATCCCGGACTGGATGTCGTCTCGCGCTTCAACGAGGAATCGGGCCTGGCCCGGCCCGAAGTCTATGACTGGGCCGCCACCGCGCAGAAGATCCTGGAGGGCGCCACCTTCGACGTGATCGTGGTGATGCTGGGCGCCAACGACCGTCAGACGATCCGCGACGGTGAGTTGCGCCAGCCCTTCGGCAGCGAGGGCTGGGCCGCCGCCTACCGCAAGCAGGCCGACCGGTTGCTGGACGCATTGCAGGCCTCGGGCGCACGCGTCATCTGGGTGTCGCTGCCGCCCCTGAAGGACCCCGACTATGACGCCGCCGTCCGCGCCATCACCGCGCTGCAGCGCGAGCGCGTCGAAGCCCGCGGCATGACCTTTCTCGATCTCAGGCCACAGCTTTCCGGCGCCGATGGCGGCTTTGCCGAAACCGTGCAGGATGCTTCCGGTACGGTGGTCAAGCTGCGCGGCCGCGACGGCATCTCCTTCTTCAAGGCGGGAAACAACCTGATGGCGCAACTGGTGCTGGCGGCGCTTGCCAACACTGCGCCGACACCCGCCGCCGAGGCCGCCATCACGGCGCCGGAGGACCCCGGCGTGTTGCGCAATGTGCCGGTGTTCGGCCGGACGCTGGCGGATGGCGGCTTCTACACGGTGCAGCCGGAGGGCGTCACCGCCAATGCCATGCTGCTGGCCGCCGGCCTGTCACCGGATGCTGCGCTGAAGACGCTCCGGGACGTATCGCCAGCGGATAGCGGCGCTGAGCAGCTGTTCAGGTTCGGCGCGCCGCAAACCGCCCCGCCCGGCCGGGCCGACGATTTCGCGGCGCCGCCAGGCGCAACTGAATAAGCACCCGCTAAAGCTTCCTCTCTTCCACCTTCAGGGCATCGGCCAGACGGGCTGTGGCGCTGCCAGGCTTCAGGGGTTTGGGTTGGCTCTCATGCGGGGCCCAGCCGGTGATCCAGGCCACTTCGGCGGTGGCGCGAATGCGCCCGTCATGATCAGCAAAGTTCTTGTCGTAGTGAGCAGCGGCGGCGGCCAGCAGGCGGCGGCTTACCGGCCGGCGCGAACGGCCAGCGAGCGCGCTTCCAAGGCCAAGCGCGCGGATTTCACGCATCAGCGACAGGGCATCGGCATAGCGCACGACCACGCGGTCAAGATCGGCGACCGGCAGCGCCAGCCCGGCGCGCTGCAGCAGACCGCCCAGCTCGCGCACATCGATCATCGGCGCCACCCGCGGCGACACGCCGCCAGTGAGCGCCTCCTCGGCGGCAAGCCATGACTGGCGGAGTTCGGTCAGCGTCTCGCCAGCGAACAGGCAGGCGAGCAGCAGGCCATCCGGCTTCAGCGCCCGCCGCATCTGGATGAGGGCGCCCGGCACGTCATTCACGCCCTGAAGGTCAAGCACGCTGACCAGCGCATCATAATGCGCCTCGGGCAGCGCCAGGTCCTCGCTGACGGCAGGATGACTGACCTCCAGCGCCGCGATCTGGCCGGTTTCGCGGAGCCTTGCGGCGATGGCGGCTGGCTCACGCGCGATCAGCAGGGCGCGGCCAAAGCGCCGGTTGATCATGGCCAGACGGTCAGCGAGCTCCGCCGCCAGGCTGGCCGCGAGCAGGCTTGGTTCCGCCAGTGGCCGCCGCATGGCGCGCGCCGCCGCGAGCCCCCGGTCAAACAGCGGCGGCGCTGCCGTCATCAGCCGAGAAGCTCGCGCTTGATGAGGTCGTAGGTGGCGCGGTCGGGGGCGGAGATGATGCCGCCCTCGTGGCGTGAGGCGGAATAGGGGCTGCCGTCAAGCAGCGCTGAATAGCCGCCCGTCTCGGCATGGATCAGCACGCCCGCCGCGTGGTCCCACGGCATCAGCTTGTAATGCAGGCTGAAATGCACCAGGCCCTCGGCGATCAGCCGGTATTCATAGGCCGCGCAGCGATAATTGAAGCAGGCCTTGGTCTTGGCGAGATTGGCGACCGTGCGGCTGCGCTGCGGCTCCGGCATCAGATACCAGGAGGACAGGCCGGTCATTTCCGAGAGCTTGTCCGGCTTCGCCACGCGCAGATCGCGCGTCCGGCCGTTGACGCTTTCGGCCCAGGCCCCCTCCCCGCGCAACGCCTTGTGCCAGTCGCGCCCGACTGGATCGAGAATCAACCCCGCCACCGTTTCGCCGCGCGAGACTACCGCCGCCATGACGCCGAACAGCGGCATGCCCCAGGCGAAGTTCGAAGTGCCGTCGATGGGATCGACGATGATCGCCAGCTCGGCATCCGTGATGCGTGTGAGCAGTGCGGCGTCGCGCGCCGCTGATTCCTCGCCAACGAACAAGGCCTTGGGAAAGGCCTTGGCGCAAAGATCGCGGATCCGCCATTCGCCCTGCTCGTCGGCGTCGGTTACCAGGTCGAGGGCGCCGGTCTTCTCGCGGATGCCGCCGTCCTCGAGGCGGCGAAAGCGCGGCATGATTTCGGTTTCAGCCGCCTCGGCGAGGATGGCGGACAGGCGGTCAAGGTCGGCGCGGGCAAAACTCATGTCATCTCCGGTGTTCTTGCGCGGACGCTGATAGACGAAATCGATTCATGAATCCATGTCCGCACAACGCTGTGTTAGCGTAATGACATGGACAGCGCCGTTTCCAACGTCCCCGCCCGGCTGTGGCGCGGCCTCGTCGATCTTCTGACGCCAAGCCTGTGCCTGGTCTGCGATACCGCGGTGGAGGAGCCGGCCAGCCTGTGCGTCGCGTGCTGGGCGAAGCTCCGGCACCTCGACGAGCCAGTGTGCAACATGCTGGGCACGCCCTTCGCCTATGACCAGGGCGAGGCAGCATTGTCGGCCGAGGCGCTGGCCGGTCCGCCGGCCTGGGACCGGGCGCGCGCTGCTGTCATTTTCAACGACGAGGGCGCAAAGCTCGTGCATGCCCTGAAATACCGCGACCGGCCAGAGGCGGGGCTGCTGATGGCCCGCATGATGGCGCGGGCCGGCCGCCGCCTGCTCAGCGAGGCGGATGTGATCCTGCCCGTGCCGCTGCATTTCTTCCGCCTGTGGCAGCGGCGCTTCAACCAGTCGGCCTATCTGGCGCAGCAGCTCTCGCAGTGTTCCGGCACGCCATGGCGGCATGATGTGCTGATGCGGCGGCGGCGCACCCGCGCCCAGGTCGGCCTTGACCAGGCGGAGCGCCGCCGCAACGTCAAGAATGCGTTTCTGGTAAGCCCCGGCCAGGAAGCCGTGGTTTGGGGCAAGGCGGTGCTGCTGGTCGATGATGTGCGCACCACCGGCGCCACGGCGGAGGCCTGCGCCCTGGCGCTGCGGGCGGCGGGCGCGGCGCGCGTCGATCTCCTGACCTTCGCTCTTGTTCCCGCCCCCGCACGGCCCCATAATTGAACGCGTCATGACCGCGACGCCTCACATCACCATCTATACGACACCGGCCTGCCCCTATTGCCATGCCGCCAAGGCGCTGCTCACGCGCAAGGGGGCTGCCTTTGAGGAGATCGACGTCCAGAACCCAGCGCTTCGCCAAGAGATGACGCGGCGCGCCAACGGCCGCTACACCGTACCGCAAATCTTCATCGGCGAAACCCATGTCGGGGGCTGCGACGACCTGCACGATCTCGACCGGCGCGGTGCCCTCGATCCGCTGCTCGCAAGCCGGTGATCCGCGCCGCCCTGGTGCAGATGCGGTCGGGCCGCGACATGGCCCGCAACCTCGCTGATGCGACAGCGATGATCCGCGAGGCCAAGGCGCAGGCCGCGGATTTCGTCCTGACGCCGGAGATGACCAATATCATCGAGCCGGACCGGCCGCGGCTCATGGCGCTGGCACGGCCCGAGGCCGAGGACGAGAGCCTGCGGCACTTTGCGGCGCTGGCGAAGGAACTTGGCATCTGGCTCAACATCGGCTCGCTGGCGCTGAAGGGCGGCGGCGGCAGGCTGGTCAACCGCTCGCTGCTGCTGGCGCCCGATGGCGCCATCGCGGCGCGCTATGACAAGATTCACCTCTTCGATGTCGACCTGCCGACCGGCGAAGCCTTGCGCGAGTCCCAGGCCTATGAGGGCGGAAGCGAGGCGGTTCTGGCGCAGACGGCATTGGGGCCGATCGGCCTCACCATCTGCTACGATATCCGCTTTCCCGGCCTTTACCGCGCGCTGGCGAAGGCGGGGGCCGGCATGTTCACCGTGCCGTCCGCCTTCACAGTGCCGACGGGTGAGGCGCATTGGCACATTCTGCTCCGGGCCCGCGCCATCGAGACGGGCAGCTTCGTGCTGGCGGCGGCCCAGGGCGGGCGCCATGAGTCAGGCCGCGAAACCTATGGGCATTCGCTGGCGGTCTCACCCTGGGGCGAGGTGCTGGCGGAGGCAGGAGCCGAACCTTGCGTGAAGCTTGCCGAAATCGACCTAGCGGAAGCCGCGCGGGCCCGGGCGCGGATTCCGGCGCTGCGCCATGACCGCGCGGGCGAAGTCACCATCTTGAAACCGGTTTCGGGCATTGTTAGCTGAAATGCCATGATCCGTTATGACCTCATATGTGAGAAAGGCCATGCCTTTGACGGCTGGTTCCGCGACAGCGCCGCCTATGACAGGCAGGCGGCGAAAGGTCTTGTCGCCTGCACGGTGTGCGGCTCCGCGAGGGTCGAGAAGCAGCTGATGACGCCCGGCATTCCCGCGAAGTCAAACCGCAAGGAGGAGCCCGCCCGCAAGTTGCTCGCCGGGCCGGTGGACCCGCGGCTGGCGGCCATGATGGAGATGGTGCGCGAGATGCGGAAACAGGTGGAGGAAAACGCCGAATATGTCGGCGAGCGCTTCGCCGATGAAGCGCGCAAAATCCATTATGCGGAGGCTGAGGAGCGCGGCATCTACGGCGAAGCGTCTCCGGATGAAGCCAGGGCGCTGATCGAGGAAGGCATCGCCGTGCACCCGCTGCCACGGCTTCCTGAGGATGGGAACTGAGTGCTCACTGGCTGAGCCAAGTTCTCAGGGGTCGCGCACTTCCAAGTAGCGCATGCCTCCGTGCAAATTCATGAGCTCTTCGCGCAACATATGCGGACGCAAGTCAAACTCGCTCAGTCTGACCTTCGGCACCCACTTGAAGACAAGGTCGCTTTCCGCACCGAAGAATTCGAGGTGTTCCTCGAAGGATCCCGCTAAGTCACAGCGAAAATAGAGGCCGTATTCGTGAAAGGCGCGGCCATCCACCTGGAAGAGATTCTCAATAAACCAGAGAAACTCGATGGCTTTCACGTCAGCGCCGAGTTCCTCGCGAACTTCGCGCCGCAAAGCGTCAACAGCCCTTTCGCCACCTTCTATACGGCCACCGGGAAGCATCCAGAACGGCAAACCGTCCTTCCGGCACAGCAGAATTCGGTTCCGGTCAGCATCCTGAATGATCGCAGCAACGCGCGGGTTGAATTGCCAGTTCATGACAAACTCCGGTGCCTACAACAGGTCGATAAGATGCGGAATGAGCGGCAGGTCGGCGGGCGGCATCGGATAGTCGCGCAGCTTCAGCGGCCGCACCCAGGCCAGTTCCTGTCCCTCCAGCCCGGCAGCCTGGCCCTGCCAGCGGCGGCAGACATAGAGCGGCATCAGCAGGTGGAAGTCGTCGTAAGCATGGCTGGCGAAGGTCAGCGGCGCGAGGCAGGATTCGGCGACATCGATCCCCAGTTCTTCCTTCAGTTCGCGGATGAGCGCGGCCTCGGGGCGCTCGCCCGCCTCGACCTTGCCGCCGGGAAACTCCCACAGCCCGCCCATCGCCTTGTGGGCGGGCCGCCGGGCGAGCAGCACGCGCCCGTCCTTGTCAATCAGCGCAACAGCGGCGACTAGGACGGTTTTCATGCCGAAGCCCCGGGCGGGCAACTGAGCGCGCCCGCCTTCGTCCTCTCCCGCATCGCGGGAGAGGAAG
>NZ_JBJTER010000206.1:0-5219 GCF_046093005.1 Aestuariivirga sp. | reverse complement strand
GTCACAAGGTCGACGGGAACCCGTTTGAGCCCTTGTCCGACGCCGTGCGCGCCGACCTGCAGGCCAGTGTCGACGCCCATTACCGCCAGTTCCTCGACACGGTGGCCCAAGGCCGCGGCCGCAGGCTCACCGCCGACATGGCCCGCGCCACGGAGGCTCGCACTTTCATCGGCGCGGAGGCCATCGCACTCGGCCTCGCCGACCGTATCGCCAGCTTCGACGAGGTGCTGGCGTCTCTTTCCGAACAGACGCGTTCACAGACCACCCGCCCATCCGGGCGCACCGCTCGCAAAGGAGGGATATCCATGAGCACAGAAGACATTGCTGTGGCTGCGGAAGCAGCCCCGGCAGCACCGCTTGCACCGGCACAGCCTGTGCGGCTCGAGGCGCCGGTACCGCACCCAGCCATCCGGCTGGACGAGGCAGTTGCCGCCGCGCGCCTTGAAGAGCGCGCCCGCATCCGCGCCATCGTGAACTGCGAGGCCGCCGAAGGGCGAGGCAAGCAGGCCCTCATGCTGGCGACCGAGACAGCCCTCTCCGTGACCGAGGCCGGGAAGATCCTCGCGGCCTCGCCGAAGGAGACCCGCATCGAGGCGCTCGCCCAGCGCGCCGCCGCCGGCCCCGAATTCGGCTCCAGCCGTGACGGCCGTCCCAACCCCACCGCGCGTGCTGAAGAGGGCTGGAAGCGGGCCATCGCCAACGCCAACCGCCGCTTCGCCCGCGCCTGAAAGGAGCAACAGACATGACAGTCCTCGTCGAAACCCGCCATCCCGGGGAGTTCATCCTCTCGGAAGCGAACGGCCATCGCTCGCGCGAGGCCGTAACCATCGCCAGCGGCGCCGGCATCATCGCAGCCGGAACTGTGCTCGGCAGGATCACCGCCAGCGGCAGGTATGCCGCCAGCGCTGTCGGCGCGAGCGATGGCAGCCAGGTACCTGCCGCCATTGCAATCCATGGCGCCGATGCATCCGCAGCCAGCGCCACCGTGTCGGCCATCGTCCGCGACGCCGAGGTGAACGGCAAATGCCTCACCTACCATGCCGATCGTGACCAGCCCGCGGAAAAGGCCGCCGCGAACGCAGGCCTTGCCATCCTCGGCGTCATCGTGCGCTGATCCCGGAGGAATCCAGACATGTCCATTCTCAATATCTTCACCCAGGACGCCTTCAGCGTCATGCGCCTCACCGATGCGCTCCGCGAGATCTCCTATGTCCCCTCGGCCATCGGCCAGATGGGCCTCTTCCAGACGGTGAGCATCGATACGCTCGATATCGCCATCGAGAAAGACAAGGCCCAGAACGGCATGCTGATCCAGGCAAGCCCCCGCGGCGGGCCGGGCCAGACCTTCGGCAAGGGCAAGCGGTCGATGCGCACCCTGCGGGTTCCGCACTTCCAGGTGGACGACGCGATCAATGCCGATGAGGTCCAGCAGGTCCGGGTCTTCGGCGAGGAGGTGGCCGTCGAGCGCCTGCAGTCCAAGATCGCCGAGCGCGCGGCGGAGGCCTCGCAGTTCTTCGCCCTCACCGAGGAATACCACCGCATCAACATCCTGAAGACCGGCCGTCTTCTCGACGCCGACGGGGCGGTGCTCTTCGACTACTTCACCGAGTTCGGCGAAACCCCCGCTGCCGAGATCGACTTCGACCTCGACAACGCCACCCCGGCCGAGGGTGTTCTCCGCAAGAAGTGCGCGGGCGTCATCCGCCAGATGGCCACGACGCTGGATGGCATTCCCTATACCGGCGTCACGGCGCTGTGCGGCGACACCTTCTTCGACGATCTCATCGCCCACAGGGAGGTGCGCGATACCTACAAGGGCTATGCCGACGCCGCGAGCCTGCGCGGAGCCTATATCAATCCGGGTGCCGGTGGGCTTCATGGCTCCTTCGACTTCGGCGGAATAACCTGGGCGAACTACCGGGGCGGCGGCAGTGTCGGGATCGACACCAACAAGTGTCACCTGTTCCCGATGGGCGTGCCGGGCCTGTTCCGTACGGTCTATGGCCCGGCCGACTACATCGAGACGGTCAACACCCCCGGCCAGCGCCTCTACGGCAAGCAGTGGGAGATGATGAACGGCAAGGGTGTCAATCTGGAGTTCCAGATGAACGCGCTGCACTACTGCACCCGTCCCCGCGTGCTGATCCCTGGCAAGCGGACCTGAGCCGGAGTCCGCTGGTGACCTCGGCCTTTGATGCCCTCGATGCGCTGGCGTCTGACGCGGCAATCGAGGGGTTCGGTGAAGAGGCCGTGCTGATCCCGCGGCAAGGCAATCAGTATGTCGAGGCCGCCGCCGATACGGACCGTATGGCGGTGAAAGTCAGGGGCATCTTCTCGGCCCTTGCGGCGGCCTCCGACCTCCGGGGCCAAGGCCGGGGTGGGGCGTTCGCCGGCGCCACGCGGCTCGTCTCCGAGCAGACCGCCTTCTGGATTGCCGCCGCGCAGGTTGCGGAACTGGGGTTCCGGCCCGCCAGGGGCGATCAGATCAGATTGCCGGAGCGATGCGGAAGCCCGTGCTACGCCATTGCCGCCATTCATCCGACCAGCATGGGCGATCTCAACCTTGTTCTCGTCCGGGAGGATGTGGCCGAGTGAGTATTGGCGTTCCGCAACGAAGCATTGCGGGGGGCGATTGCGGGGGAAGGGGCATGTTCCGGTCTGCGACACGCCCCGGTTCTGGCGTTGATCGAGAATAACCTTCCGGTCTGGAAGGTTTCCGGCATTGAAGGAGTTTCGGCATGAGCCTCGCCCGTCTTGCCATGCGCATCGCCTCGGCGCGCGCCCTGCGCGGTGCCACGCTGGCCGAGGGGCGAGTCCATGACAGCGCCATCGCGCCCATCGACCAGACCATCGCCGAGGAGCGGCAGCCCATCCTGATCGTGACCACCGACGATCACGAGATGGAGGTGACGGGGCGGGAGCTGTTCCACGGGAATGTTTCCTGCGACCTTGTCATCGAGGCCGCCATTGCGGCGCGGGTCGAGGTTGCGGGTGAGGAGAGCGTCATCACCATCCCGCACACCGACGAGGGGATGGAACTGGCGCTCGATCTCATGGAGCATCAGGTCATGGCGGCGCTGACGCGGGGGCGGAGCGACTGGTCGCGCGTCTGGATGAAACTCGTACCGCGCGTGTCACGCCGGCTGTCGCGCCGGGGCGCCTCGGTCGAGAAGGGCGTGCGCTTCGCCGCGCGGCAGATCGTCCTCACCTGTGACCTGATCGAGGCTCCAACAGATGGCGCACCCATCGCTGCCGGAACGGCATGGGCCGACCTGCTCGCGGTGATGGCGGCGGACACCGGTCTGGCGCCGGTCGCCCGCATGCTCCGCGCCGAAATCGAGGGCTCTCCGCTGGCCGGCTGGCGGCGGGCGGCAAACATGCTGGGCATCCACCTCGAAACCGCCGATGCCATCGGCCTCGGACCGGTGCTGGATCTCCCGGAAGACCCGGAAGTCCTCGAGGAAGCCATCCTCACGGGCGGCGTGGACCCGGTGATCGTAAATCATCACACCGCGCTGGCCCGTATCGCCGATGCGTGAGGTCGTTGAGCTGGCCGCCCGCATCGCTGAACTCGAGCGCCGCTTCTCGGGCGTGATGCGCCACGGGACGGTGGAGGAGATCGATGCCGGTCGCCAGCGCGTCAGGCTCAACTTCGGGAAGGATATCGACGGCAAGCCCTTCCTGTCGCCCTGGGTGCCCTACGCCCAGATCGCCGGTGCGCTGAAGGTCCACACGCCTCCGTCGAAGGGCCAGCAGTTCACGGCGCTGTCGCCCAACGGCGACTGGCAGCAGGCCGTGGCGCTGCCGATGACCTGGAGCGATCACAACAGATCACCATCTTCCAGGGGCGACGAGAACGTCCTCACCTATGGGAATGTCACCGCCACCATCAGGGACGGCCTCTGCGAGGTCGTTGCTGGCGCCGCCCGCCTGAAACTCACCTCCGCCGCCGTGACGATCAAGGTTGGCGGCGTCAACGTTGAAATCACCGATTCAGGCGTGGCTATCACCGGCGGCAGGGTCACGCATGACGGCAGGAACATCGGCGCCACCCATATTCATGGCGGCGTGGTGCCCGGCGGCGGTCTGACGGACGTGCCGGCGAACTAAAGGGAGCTCGTCGAGTGCTGCTAAGGAGGAAAGGTCTGATCTCTGCAAGATGCGGAGAATAAGAAGGCCCATCTCCGCAAAACATGCGGTGAATAGGACCTGGGCCGTTCCGGGTCGCGTTCTCACCGCTCTTGCTCGGAGCAAGGGTTCAGGTGAAGGGGTTCAGTACCGCTGCGCCAAGACCAACAACGTCGGATTCGTTTCGCGTGACGAGGGTCAAACCGTGGACCATTGCGGTAGCGGCCAGGAGGCCGTCGAGGACAGGAATTGGCCGCACGGCATTTAGGCGGCCCCATTCATCCGTGATCGCGGTTTCGATTGGCAGCGCTCGCTCGCCGAAAGCTTCGGTCACAGAGTAGAGCCATTCCTCCAGTACTTGCGCCTGCCGAGGGTCGCGCGACCTTCGCAACTCGATGCCTTTGCGGATTTCACCGAGGACAAGAACACTGATGCACAGGTCCTCATCAACCACCGTCGCATACCAGGCCGAGACCCCACGATTGCAGCGGCTGCCCTTCCGGATCTCGGAAATCACATTGGTATCGACGAGGTATTTCACAGTTCGATTTCCCGTCCCATGTCACGGGGGCGCTCAAGTTCGACGCCCTCAAGCGGGGCAGAGGCGAGGAGAGCCTTCAATCCGGCTTGTGCAGGCTTTGTGAAGCGGGCCTTGAGGATCGTACGCACCTGGGCTGCTGTCCTCGGGTCACCCAAGGCGCGCGCAACGCTTTTGACGAGAACGGCATCGTCTTTCTGGACGTGAATCTCGACGCGAACCATTCCCTTCTGGCGAAGACGTTTTCGAAATGTGTCGACCGGGGTCTTCCGTGCGGTAGCCACAATAGCCTCCTGGGATGGGGTGAACAATTTCGGGAGACTTACAGGAAATGCGGCTTGAATGCAATTGTTTCCGGAAATCCGTCGGAAAATCCCTCACCAACAAAGGGCTAGACCACATGCCACGCTACGCCATCACCGAGAGGGCGGGCCCCTTCGTCGCGGCCCATCGCAACACCGGGGTCGGGACCGTTCTCGACCTGACCGAACGCCAGGCGGAATACGAGCTGCGGCTTGGCACGCTCGTCCGGCTGCCAGAGCTTCATGAGAGC
>NZ_JBJTER010000205.1:0-14440 GCF_046093005.1 Aestuariivirga sp. | reverse complement strand
CATCAGGAGGCCGCCTTGTCGAAGGCTTCGAGCTGCCCGGGCAGCGCATAGGCCCACTGCGTGATGGTGCCAGCACCGAGGCACATGACGATGTCGCCGGGCTTGGCCAGGCGGCGCACCAGCGGCGCCAGCTCATCGGGCTTCTCGATGGTGTGAACGGCGCGGTGGCCGCGCGATTTGAGGCCCTCGGCCAGCGCCCCATGGCTGGCGCCCGCAACCGGCGCCTCGCCAGCCGCGTAGACGGGCGCCAGGATCACCGTATCGGCGTCGTTGAAGCAGGTGCAGAATTCACTGAACAGCGAGGAGAGCCGCGTATAGCGATGCGGCTGCATCACCGCGATCACCCGGCCCTTGGCCACGCCACGCGCGGCGCGCAGCACCGCGGCGATCTCCACCGGATGATGGCCGTAATCGTCGAACACCGTGATCCCGTTGTGCGCGCCGGTGCGGGTGAAGCGGCGCTTGACGCCGGCAAAGCTCTTGAAGCCTTTGCGGATGTCCGCGTCGGCAATGCCGAGCTCCCTGGCCACCGCCAGCGCAGCGGTGGCGTTGAGCGCGTTGTGATCGCCGGGAATGGCGAGGCTCAATTCGCCGATGTCATGCGTGGCGCCGCTGCGGCGGTTGGTCATGCGCACCGCGAAATGCATGGCGCCGTCATCATAGCGCGCATCCAGCAAACGCACATCGGCCTGCGGGCTGCGGCCATAGGTGATGACCCGGCGGTCGCGCACCTTGCCGATCAGCTCCTGCACCACGGGATGATCAATGCACATCACCGCGAAGCCGTAGAAGGGAATGTTCTCGACAAAAGCCAGGAAGGCCTCCTTGGCCTTGTCGAAACTGCCGTAATGATCGAGGTGCTCGGGGTCGATGTTGGTGACGATCACGATGTCGGCGGGCAGCTTGACGAAAGTGCCGTCCGATTCATCCGACTCGACCACCATCCAGTCGCCCTTGCCGAGCCTGGCATTGGTGCCATAGGCATTGATGATGCCGCCGTTGATGACGGTGGGATCAAAGTTGCCGGCGTCAAGCAGCGCCGCCACCAGCGAGGTGGTGGTGGTCTTGCCATGGGTGCCGCCCACCGCCACGCAGGATTTGAAGCGCATGAGCTCGGCCAGCATTTCGGCCCGCCGCACCACGGGGAGATAGCGGTTGCGCGCCTCGACGAGTTCCGGATTGTCATCCTTCACGGCCGACGAGACAACCACCACCTGCGCCTCGCCGAGGTTCTCCGCGCGGTGGCCGATATGCACGGTGATGCCCGCCTTGCGCAGCCGCGCCACGTTGTAGTTGTCGGTGAGATCGGAGCCCTGCACGGTATAGTTCAGCGTCGCCATGACCTCGGCGATGCCGCTCATGCCGATGCCGCCGATGCCGATGAAATGGATGGGGCCGACATTGCCCGGAAGTTTCATGACTGCTGTTTCCCTGCGATCTGTTCGGCGAGGCTCGCGAGCCGCTGCGCGGCATCGGGCTTGCCATGCGTGAGCGCCGCCGCCGCGGCCTGTTGAAGCCGCCGTGGTTGAGAGCGAAGTGATGTCAGAAATTGGGCGAAACCGGCGGGCTCCAGCCCGGCCTGTGGATGAACCCAGCCCGCCCCCGCGGCGGCGAAGCTTTCGGCGTTGCGCAGCTGGTCATTGTCGAGCGAATGGGGCAGCGGCACCATGATGGCCGGCCTGCCGATGACGCCCAGCTCGGCGATGGTCGAGGCGCCGGAACGGCAGACTAGCAGATGCGCCCCGGCGATGCGCCGCGGCATGTCCATGAAGAAGGAGCTCAGCTCGCAATCGAGACCCATGTCCTGATAGGCTTTGCTGACCGCCGCCATGTTTTCCGGACGCACCTGCTGGGTGAGCCTGATGCCGGCGCGTTCAGCGGGGCTCATCGCCGCGAACACCCTGGGCATGAACGCGCCGAAGAACTGCGCCCCCTGGCTGCCGCCAACCACCAGAAGGTTGAAACGGTCAAAGCCCGGATAGGGTGCCGCGCGCTGCTCCAGCACGATGTCGCGCACCGGGTTGCCGGTGACGGTGAGCTTGCCCCGGGCGCCCGGCGGAAGCCCCTGGAGTTCCGGAAAGGAGGAGGCCACCGCATCGGCCCAGCGCGCCAGCACCCGGTTGGCGCGGCCCATGACGGCGTTCTGGTCATGCACCAGCGAGGGAATGCCAAGCCGCGCCGCCGCCATGATCGGCGGAAACGACGGATAGCCGCCGAAGCCCACCACGGCGCCGGGCCTCAGCGATTTCAGAATGCCGCTGGCAGTGCGGTAGCCGCCATAGAGCCGCAGGGCGCGGCCCGGCAGCAGCCAGGGTTTCGATAAGGACGGCGTCGCCGAGGGCACGATATGGGTGGCGGCGGCGGGGAAGGACTTGCCGTAGTCGCGCACCCGTTCGTCGGTCATCAGATGGATCGCGTAGCCGCGCCGGGCCAGTTCCTCGGCCAGCGCCTGGGCCGGGAACAGATGCCCGCCGGTGCCGCCGGCAGCGAGAACGAAGATGCCTTTCTCCCGCATGGCGGCTCAGGCGTAGGCCGGGTTGAGCGGCGCCGCCGCCACGCTGCCATAGCGCTTGCGCCCGAGCGCCAGAACGAGCCCCATGCCGAAGGCCATGCCGACCAGCGACGATCCGCCATAGGAGATGAACGGGAGCGTCATGCCCTTGGCGGGCAGCAGCGCGGTGTTGACGCCCATGTTGATGATCGCCTGGAAGCCGAAGATCATGCCGAGCCCGCTCAGGGCCAGCGCCGCGAAGGGATCAGGCTCCTGCTTGGCCCGCGCCAGGATCTTGATCACCACGAAGGCGAACAGCGAGAGCAGCAGAATGCAGGCGATGAGGCCGAACTCCTCGCCCACCACCGCGAAGCTGAAATCGGTGTGCGCGTCCGGCAGCACCAGCTTGGCCTCGCCGCCGCCGGGCCCGGTGCCCATCAGCCCGCCGTTCTTGAAGGCCTGCATGGCGGTGTCGACCTGAAAGGTGTCGCCCTTGTCAGGGCTCATGAAGCGGTCGATGCGCGAGCGCACATGCGGCACCAGCTCATAGGCGAGAAACAGCCCTGTGGCCGAGAGCGCCGCCAGCCCGGCGACCGAGAACCACGAGATGCCATAGATCAGCAGCATCGAACCGAAGGTGAGCAGCACCAGGGCGGTCTGGCCGAAATCCGGCTGCATCACGAGCAGGCCGAGGAATGCCCCCGCCAAAAGAAAGGCCACCAGATGCCCCGGCATCTCGGGCCGCCGCACATGCTCGGCCAGGAACCAGGCGGCCACGATCACAAAAGCGGGCTTGGCCAGTTCCGAGGGCTGCAGGGTAACCGGCCCGATGTCGATCCAGCGGTGGGCGCCCTTGATTTCGGGTCCATAGAAAAGGGCCGCGACCATCAGCGCCAGCGCGCCGAAGAACACCACGAGGCCCGCCCGCCGCGCCGGTCGCGGCGTCATGAAGGACAGGCCCACCAGCAGCGGCACCGCCAAGCCCAGATAGAAAAGCTGGCCCTTGATGAAGTGGAATGTGTCGGCGCCGATGCGCTCGGCCACTGGCGGGCTCGCCGCCATGCTCACCAGCACGCCCGAAGCCATGAGCAGCAGCACGGCGAACATCAGGCCGCGATCCACCGTGAACCACCATTGGGCCAGCAGGCCGCGGTCGCTACGTCCGAGCAGCATGGGAATCTCCTGCAACTGTCATTTCCACTCCGGGAAGCTGGGCGACGGCCTTCACGAAGGCATCGCCGCGCACTTCAAAATTTGGATACTGGTCAAAGCTGGCGCAGGCCGGCGACAGCAGCACCACCGCGCCAGCGCGATTGTCCTGCCGCGCGTCGCGCAGCGCGGCGGCCACCGCCTTGGCCAGCGTGCCGCAGATCTCGGCAGGCAGGGCATCGCCGATCGCCGCCCTGAAACCTTCCGCTGCCTGGCCGATGAGATAGGCGCGCGCCACGCGGCCGAACAGCGGCCGCAGCGGGTCTATGCCGCCGGATTTGGCGATGCCGCCCAGGATCCAGTAGATGTTCTCGAAGGACGACAGCGCCTTTTCGGCTGCATCGGCATTGGTGGCCTTGGAATCATTGACGAAGGCGATGGCGCCGACGCGGCCCACCTGCTGCATGCGGTGGGCGAGGCCAGGGAAGCCGCGCATGGCGGCGGCGATGGCGCTGGACTCGATGCCCAGCGCCCGCGCCGCGCCATAGGCAAGGCAGGCGTTCTGCCAGTTGTGGCGCCCTTTGAGCGCCGGCATGTCCGTCAGCACGATCTCGCCCACGAGCTTGCTATCGCGCCGGTCCCGCAGGATGCCATCGGGCGCCGCGATGCCGTCAGTCAGATCCTCCAGCACCGAAACGCGCCGGACATCAGCGCCCCCGGCAGCCGCCTGGCCCGCGATGGCCGCACTCCAGCCGTCGTCCACGCCGCACAGCGCGGTATCGCCCCTGCCCTGCCGCAAGAACATGCGGGCCTTGACGGCGGCGTAGTTCTCCATCGTCCCGTGGCGGTCGAGATGGTCCGGCGTGATGTTGATGAGAATGCCGACCCTGGGCTTCAGCCCCGGCATCAGGTCGATCTGGAAGGACGAAAGTTCGAGGACATAGACCCGGCCCTTCACCGGCTGGCGCAGCAGGAACACGGCCTTGCCGATGTTGCCGCCGACATCGACGTCGAGCCCGGCCGCCGCCAGCACATGGCCGGCGAGCGCGGTGGTCGTCGACTTGCCGTTGGTGCCGGTGATCGCCACGATGATGGCGCCCGCCCTATCAGCCTCGCGCGCGAAGACTTCGGTATCGCCGATCACGTCAATGCCCGCATGGCGCGCCTTGAGCACGGTCCAGTGCGGCTCGGGGTGAGTGAGCGGCACGCCGGGGCTCAGCACCAGCGCATCGAGGCCAGCGAAATCGAGCGCGTGAAGATCGCTCACCGGCAGCCCGGCGGCGCGTGCCTTTTCGACAGCGGGCATTGAATCGTCCCAGCCATGCACCTCGGCGCCGCCCATCAGCAGCGCCTCGATGCAGGCCGTGCCTGACCGCGCCAGCCCGAAGACCGCGACCTTCCTGCCCTTGAATGACGTGGCGGGGAACAAGGCCTACCTCAGCTTCAGTGTCGACAGGCCGATCAGCGCCAGCACGATGGCGACGATCCAGAAGCGGATGACGATGGTGGGCTCCTTCCAGCCTTTCTGCTCGAAATGATGGTGCAGCGGCGCCATGGCGAAGACCCGCTTGCCGGTGAGCTTGAAGGAGGCGACCTGGATGATCACGGACAGCGTTTCCAGCACGAACAGGCCGCCGATGATGGCCAGCACGATCTCATGCTTGGCGGCCACCGCGATCGCCCCCAGCGCCCCGCCCAGAGACAGCGAGCCGGTATCGCCCATGAAGATCATGGCCGGCGGCGCGTTGAACCACAGGAAGCCAAGGCCGGCGCCCACGATGGCGCCGCAGATGATGGCGAGTTCGCCCACGCCGCGCACGAAATGCAGTTCAAGATAGTTCGAGAAATTGAAGTTGCCCACCAGATAGACGATGAGGCCGAGGCTGGCTGCGGCGATCATCACCGGCACGATCGCCAGCCCGTCGAGGCCATCCGTCATGTTGACGGCGTTGCCAGCCCCCACCACCACGAACATGCCGACGAAAATGAAGAGCGCGCCGAAAGGAATGAGCACGTCCTTGAAGAACGGCACGGCGAGCGAGGTGGCGAGCGGCTTGTCGCCGATCCACATGAACATGCCAACCGCGATTCCGGCGATGGCGAATTCGGCGAGCAGCCGCACCTTGCCAGAAAAGCCCTTGGTGGAGGCTTTCGTGACCTTGAGAAAATCGTCATAGAAGCCGATGGCGCCATAGCCCAGCGTGACGAACAGCACCGCCCAGACATAGAGGTTGCGCAGGTCCGCCCACAGCAGGGTGCCCACGAAGATGCCGGACAGGATCATCAGGCCGCCCATGGTGGGCGTTCCCTGCTTCTCGACGATGTGGCGCTGCGGCCCGTCCGGGCGGATCGGCTGGCCGCGCCCTTGCTTCACCTTCAGCAGCGCGATGATGCGCGGTCCGAACAGGAACACGAAGATCAGCGCGGTGAGAATCGAAAGCCCGGTGCGCGTGGTCTGATAGCGGAACACGTTCAGCGGAGAGAACTCGTCGGCGAGGCTGGCGAACAGCAGATAGAGCATCAGGACTCCTTCGCAACGGGGGGATGGGCGGCGCGGATGGCGTCGGCGAGCGGCCCCATGCGGCTGCCGAGCGAGCCCTTGACCATGACGACGTCGCCGGGCCTCAGGCTTCCCAGGAGCGGCGCGCTGAGGCCATCGGAGGCGCTGGCATAGGCGCCGCGTCTTTCAGGCGTCACCCGCTCCCAGAGATGGGCCATGAGCGGGCCCGACGCATAGACGAGATCGACGCTGGCGCTGGTCACGGGGTCGATGAGGCCCGCGTGCAGGTCCGGGCCTCTGTCGCCAAGTTCGAGCATGTCGCCCAGCACCGCGATGCGGCGGCCGGGCCGCACCCAGCAATGCCAGCGCCGCCGCCACCGAGGCCGGATTGGCGTTGTAGCTTTCGTCGATCAGCAACAGTTCGCCACCGGCGATCGCCAGGCTCTCGCGCACGCCGCGGCCCTTGGCCGGGCGCGCACCCGCAAGCGCCAGCGCGGCGCGGGCGAGATCGGCGCCGGCAAGCTTCGCGGCGGCCAGCACATGGCGCTGAACAGCCTTGCCGTGCTGGCCGGGAAGGCCCAGCTTGTAGATCAGGGTTTCGCCCATCACATTGGCGGTGATGCAGCAGCATTCGGCGTGGAGCGCCACGCGCTCCAGCCGGACATCGGCCGCCGCATGCTGGCCGAAGGACACGACGTCATCGATGCCCGAAGTCTTCGCCGCCGCCGCCAGCCTGTCATAGAACGGCGTATCGCGGCTGATCACCGCGTGGCCGCCCGGCACGACACCGGTGAAGATTTCCGCCTTCGCATCGGCAATGCCATCAAGCGAGTCGAAGTTTCCAAGATGGCTGGGCGCGATGGTCGTGACGATGGCCACATGCGGGCGCACCATGGCAACGAGCGGCGTGATCTCACCGGCATGGTTCATGCCGATCTCGAAGATACCAAAGGCGGTTTCCCGCGGCATGCGCGCCAGGGTGAGCGGCACGCCCCAGTGATTGTTGAACGAGGCCGCCGAGGCATGGGTTGCGCCCGAGGCGGAAAGCGCGGTGCGCAGCATTTCCTTGGTCGAGGTCTTGCCGACGCTGCCGGTGACGGCGATGACCTGGCCCTCACAGCGGGCGCGGGCATGGCGGCCCATGTTTTCCAGGCCGCGCAACGGGTCTTCCGCAACTTCGAGCACCGGCCCCGCGGCGCGCATTTCCGGCGTGACGCGCGAAACGATGGCCAGCGCGGCGCCGGCCTGCAATGCGCCCGCCACGAAATCATGCCCGTCATGGCGCTCGCCCTTGATGGCGACGAAGACATCGCCCTTGCCCGCCGCACGGGAATCGATGGTGACGCCGGTGAGCGGGGCCGTCACCGCGCCATGCAGGCGGCCGCCGGTCGCCTCGCGCAGTTCCTCCACGGTCCACAATGGCTCAGCCATGATAGTCGCGTCCCTCGATTGCGGCCCTCACGGCCTCATGGTCGCTGAACGGCAGGAGCGCCGTTCCGATCTTCTGGCCTTCCTCATGGCCCTTGCCGGCCACCACCAGCACGTCGCCGGGGCCCAGCTCATCGATGGCGGCGCGGATCGCCGCCGCGCGGTTACCGATCTCGATGGCGCCGGGGGCGGCGGCCAGAATGGCGGCGCGGATCGCCGCCGGGTCTTCGCCGCGTGGATTATCGTCGGTGACATAGACCCTGGCCGCGAGCCTGGTGGCGATCTCGCCCATCAGCGGGCGCTTGGCGCGGTCACGGTCGCCGCCGCAGCCGAACACCACGACGAGGCGGGCCCTGGCGAAAGGCTTCAGGGCCGCAAGCGCATTCTCCAGCGCATCGGGCTTGTGGGCGTAATCGACGAATACAGGCGCACCGGTCCGGCTGTGGCCCACCAGTTCGAGCCGGCCTCTGGCCCCCTTCAGGGACTGCAGCGCAGACATGGCGCGGGCCTCGTCGCCGCCGGTGCCGATCACCAGCGCCGCCGCGATGAGCGCATTGGAAACCTGAAAATCGCCGGCCAGCGGCAAGTCCACATGGTAGGTCCTGCCATGGACCGCGATGTCGAGATGCTGGCCGGCGCCGTGGCGCTGCACATCGAGAACGCGGATCGCTTCGCCGCGCCGCCCCACGCTCCACACCGCGAGGCCGCGGGCCATGGCGCGCCGCGCGGCCTCCGCGCCGTGTTCGCTATCGACGTTGATGACGGCGGGGCTGCCCGGCGGCAGCAGGTCTTCGAACAGCCTCATCTTGGCGTTGAAGTAGTCCGTCACCGTCGGGTGATAATCGAGATGATCATGCGAAAGATTGGTGAAACCGGCGGCCGCCAGCCGCAACCCGTCCAGCCGGTGCTGGTCAAGCCCGTGGCTCGAGGCTTCGATGGCGAGGTGGCTCACGCCCTCGTGGGCAAGCCGCGCCACCGTCTCCTGCAGCGTCATCGCATCGGGTGTGGTGTGTTCCAGCGAATAGTTCCCCGACGGCGCGACCACGCCGATGGTGCCGAGGCTCGCCGCGCGAAGGCCGAGTGCTGTCCAGATCTCGCGGGTGAAGCCGGCAACCGACGTCTTGCCGCTGGTGCCGGTGACGGCCACCACGGTTCCAGGCTGGGCATCGAAAAAGCGCGCGGCCATGTGGGCGTAGAGGCGGCGCGGATTTTCAGCGGCGATGACCGGAACGGGAGCGGCGCGGCTGGCCCCGGCGATCACCGCGGCGGCGCCGGCCGCCACCGCCTGCGGAATGAAGGCCGCGCCGTCCGCCTTGCTTCCCGGCAGCGCGGCGAAGACGAAGCCCGGCTTCACAGCGCGGCTGTCGGCGGTGAGGCCAAGAACCGGCAAGGCCCCGGCACCCGGCGGCACCGGGGCTTCGCCCGCGATCAGTTGGCCAAGGGTCTTGCTCACCGGCCGGTCAGTCCTTCTTCTTTTCCTGGGCTTCGAGCCTGGCGATCTTCTCAAGGTCTTCCGGCGTGAATTCCGGCTGAATGCCCAGCATCGGTGCGATGCGCTCGATGATGCGTCCGGCGGTCGGCACGGCGTTCCAGCCGGCGGTGGCGAAGCCGTGGGTGTCAGGCGTCGCTTTGGGCTCGTCCAGCATCACCAGCACCAGATACTGCGGGTTCTCCATCGGAAAGGCGCCGATGAAGGACGTGAGGCGGTTCTCGGTCGAATAGCGCCCTTTCACCACCTTCTCGGCGGTGCCGGTCTTGCCGCCGACCCGGTAGCCGGTGACATCGGCCTTGGAGGCCGAACCCTGCGTGGCGTTGAGGCGGAACAGGTAGCGCAGCGTCTCGCTGGTCGACGGCTGGACGATGGCCGTGGCCATCGCCCGCGCCTCTTCCTCATTACGCCGCAGAAGGGTTGGCGTGATCATTTCGCCGCCGTTGATCAGACCCGCAACCACCGCTGCTCCTTGCAGGGGCTGCACGGCGAAACCATGGCCGAAAGCCGCCGTGGCGGTGGCAAGCTTGCTCCAGCGCCGCGGCAGCAGCGGCTTGGCGCTTTCCGGAAGCTCGGTCTGCAAACGGTCGAACAGGCCAACCCGGCGCAGGAATTCCTGGTGGCGCTCGGTGCCCACCTCGAGGGCCATGCGCGCGGTGCCGATGTTGGAGGAGAAGGTGAACACTTCGGGCAGTGTCAGCACCCGGCGCTGGGCGCGGAAATCATCGATGCGGGCGCTGCCGATAACCAGCGGATAGCGGGCGTCGAACTGGCTCTCGAGGCTCGCCGTGCCATAGTCCAGCGCCATGGCGAAGGTCACTGCCTTCACCACCGAGCCCAGCTCATAGACGCCGCTGGTCATGCGGTTCTGCTGATCCTTCGAGAAGTTCTTGTTCTCCTGGTTGGGATTGAAATCCGGCAGCGAGACGAGCGACAGGATCTCACCCGTCATGACGTTCATCACGATGCCGCCGCCGCCGATCGCGCTGAACTTGACGATGGCGGCGGAGATCTCGTCGATCATCGCCGCCTGAATGCGGATGTCGACAGAGGTCTCGGCGGGCTGGCTGCGGTGTTCGGTGGGTTCGGCCAGCGAGGCGGTGTAGATGGCGCCGGCGCCGTCCAGATACTGCTCGATGCCGGCGATGCCCTTGTTGTCGAGATCGACATAGCCCGTGACATGCGCGGCCAGCCGCCCCTGCGGATAGACGCGGCGGCGCTCGTTGACATAGCTGACCCCGGGAATGCCCAGATTGTAGACGGCATCGCGTTCCTCGGGCGAGACCTGGCGCTTGATCCAGGCAAAGCGCTTGGCGGTGGTGAGCTTGCGGCGCAGTTCGGCGGCATTGAGATCGGGCATGGTGGCGGTGAGCAGTTCCACCGCCTCGTCGATGTCGATGATCTTGGCGGGGTCGGCGAAAATCGACGCGACCGCCACGTCGGTCGCCAGCAGCACGCCGTTACGGTCCACGATGTCGGGCCGCGGCAGGCGATCCTCAACAGCCGGGCGCGGATTTTCTTCCTCCAGCCTGGGAAACACCGTGAGATTGATCAGCTGGCCGGCGATCGCCAGGAAGGCCGCCGTGAAGCACAGCCCGATCAGCCGGATGCGGTTCTGGCCGCCGAGGCGGGCAGCGCCGGGGTTGATGGCTTTCGGGGTCATGGCTGCGGCGCCTTCTCGATGATGGCGCCAATCGGGTCGGAGCCCTGCGCTTCGAGCTTGATGAAGGGTTCCGGCGGCACTTTCTGACCGATCTCATTGAGCCTGACGATCTGCCAGGCCTTGAGGGTCGAAAGCCCGAGATGCTGTTCGGCGAGCGCCCGCAGCCGGTCGGGCCTCGTGAGGCTCGACCATTCGGCGTTGAGCAGCCGCGTGGTCTCGATCTCCTCGGCGATGCCGCGGCGGTGGCTGGCGATGTCACGCTCCAGCCCGCGGGCGGTGTGCTCCAGCGAATAGAGCACGAAACCCGAGACCAGCAGGGTGACGACCAGGATGAAGTTGAGGAATTTATGCATCAGTGGCGGGTCCGCTTGGTGGGGGCGGCTCCGGGCGGAACGGGCGGCGCCGCGGTGCGGATGGCGGCGCGCAGCTTGGCCGAGCGGGCCCGCGGGTTGGCCGCCACCTCGTCTTCCGGCGCCGCGAGATGGCCGCGGAACGGCAAGGTAAAGGAGGGTTCGGGCCCCGGCCCCTGCGCCGGCAGGTGGCGGGAGCCCGCCGGCGTCTTGCCGGCGCGGACGTTCAGGAACTGCTTCACGATGCGGTCCTCGAGCGAGTGGAAGGTGACGGCGACCAGGCGGCCGCCGGGCCGCAGCAATCGCTCGGCCGCGTGCAGCGCCGCCGAAAGCTCATCGAGTTCGCCGTTCACATGGATGCGCAGCGCCTGGAAGGTGCGGGTGGCGGGGTGGATGCGCTCGCCGGGGCGCGGCCGGCCGGTGGCGCGCTCAATCGCCCTGACCAGCGCCAGCGTGGTGGCGATCGGCGCTTCGGCCCTTGCCGCCACGATGGCCCGCGCGATGGCCCGCGCCCTGGGCTCCTCGCCCAGCGCGAAAATGATATCGGCCAGCGCCTCCTGCGGCAGGCCGTTCACCGCGTCGGCCGCCGAGGGCCCGGCCTGGCTCATGCGCATGTCGAGCGGCCCGTCGCGCAGGAAGGAGAAGCCGCGCGAGGGCTCGTCGATCTGCATGGAGGACACGCCGATATCCAGCACCACGCCATCGATCTGTTCAAAGCCGGCGTCGCGGGCCAGCGCTTCCATGTCGGAGAACCGCCCCTCGCGCAGGGTGAGCCGTCCCGCGAAGGACTTGGCCAGGGCTGCCCCGGCCCGCACGGCGGAAGGATCGCGGTCGATGGCCAGCACGCGGGTATCGGCGGCTTCGAGAATGGCGCGGCTATAGCCACCCGCCCCGAAGGTGGCGTCGATGAAGGCTTCGCCGTCGCGCGGCGCAAGTTGGCCGAGCACGGCGGCGAGCATCACCGGCACGTGGGCGGGGGCGGCGGTTTGAACGGCGGCGGCCATGGCGAGCCTAAATCACGGTGAAAAAGGCGTTAATCCTCAGCCGACAATGCCGTCAGCCTGCTTAACAAATGGTTTCGATCTGCCCCGGAACAGCAAATGCCAGCCGGCCTGTAAGCCGGGTTTTGTCCATGCGGGTTGCCCCGCACTGGATGACCATTCATCTGGAACGCCCGTTGCCGGACGCTTCTCGCAACCTACCCGGGCGGCGGGGCCGGAAACGGCCCTGGCGGCCGAAGCCGCCATGCCACCCCTATTCGGTCTTGCTCCCGGTGGGGTTTGCCCTGCCACCCCCGTTGCCGGGGGCGCGGTGCGCTCTTGCCGCACCCTTTCACCCTTGCGCCAGGCCTTTGGGGCCCGGTCCGCGGTATATTTTCTGTGGCACTTTCCCTGGGGTCGCCCCCGCCGGACGTTATCCGGCACCGTGTTTCCATGGAGCCCGGACTTTCCTCCCCCGCGCCCTTTCGGGCCTCGCGGCGGCGGTCATCCGGCCAGCTGGCGGATGAGGAGGTAGGCCCAAGGCGGTGAAAGGTCAAGGATGCCGCCAGGAAACATACGCTTCAGACAAGGCTTTCAGGGGGCTGCTCCTCCTCGGCACAGAGAAGCAGCATCCGCAGCGAGTCGAGCGGTTTGCCGTCGCGGGTTTTCAGAACGCTGTCCCTCGGATGCCAGGGGCGGCCGTTCAGTTTCAGCAGCGATCCGCCATGGCGCCTGATGAGCCCGGTCACCGTATCGGCGATGATGCGGCTCGCCACCGGACCCAGCCTTTCGCCATCTTCCAGCGCGTCGGCTTCACACAGAAAATAGAGCCATGCCGGCGTGTTCTCCTGAAGCCCCGCTGTCTCGGCGGCCTCGCGTGCCTCCTTCGGCATGGCGGAGAGCACCCGGGCCGGCCGCAGAGGGGCCAATCCATAGGCGCGGGCATAGTCCTGCCCGAAGGCCATGCGGCGGAAGAAACCGCGCATGACATTGCGGAAGAAAATCGAGGAATCCCGCAACTTGCCGGAATGTCTGATGCTGTTGAGCATGCCGGAGGCGAAGCGCATGTCGATGCGATCGGCGCCGCCGGGGGGAGCGCCCGAAAGCCGGGTAAGCCGCCGCCAGCTGGCCAGCCAATGGTCCGGCAGCTGGCCGGCGACGCCGGCGAAAACTCCCATCTTCGCGTGCGATGTGAAAGCGAAGAGCTGATCCAGAGTGGCCGCCTTGCCGGCCTTGCCGCCCTTGCCGAAGTTGGCGTTGAAATCATAACGCCCGCTCACCATCGAATGGCCAAAGCGGAAGGCGGCCGTGGTGAACTCCATCGGCACCTGGCCGGGCGGCGGAAGCCGCGGCGGCGCGGCAAGCACATCCGCCAGAACGCCCCGTGAGAGCAGCTTCGGGAGGTAGTCGTTGAGGATGCACCAGTGATAGTGGCGCGTCAGCTCCCGCCGCGCGGCCGCGAACCGTTCGGCGGGGGCCGGGATGTCCCGCCTGAGAGCGGCGGCCGCCTTGTTGTGCAGCAGCATCAGCGCCAGATGCAGCTGGCTGATGATCAGGTTCTCATCATTACGCCGGTCGGCAATCCATGCGACGCCGTTGCCCACGTCGCGCGGCAGATCATAGGCGCCCTTCCGGTGCAGCATCATATCCGGCCTTATGGCCGTCGCGCTGAGCTGTTCAACGGTGAGGGTCTGCGCCCTGGCAAGCCTGAAGCGCACGCCATCGGCTTCGTAAAGGCTTCTGACGTCCGGATCGCCGCTTCGCGGTCCATCGGCATAGAGGCTGTCCAGCAGCAGCGGGTTCTGGTGCTCGTTATAGATGCGGGCAAGTATGTGCGCCGTTGTGCCCGGCCTGCTGTTCAACATACGATCCGGAACGTCCGCGTCGCCGATGATCATCGCCGCGGCGCCCGCCTTCCCCCGGCCGGCGGTGGCGGACGGCGCCGACAGGTCATGGTTCATGAACTGACCGAAGTATGTATAGACGGGTGCAAGCCGCATGCGCGGCGTGGCATGGTGATGCTGCCGGTAGACTTCCTCAAAGTTCTGGAGGCGCGCCAGCGTTTGCCGGGCCGTGGCGCCGGGGAACAGGCCGGCGTCCGGCTTGTCCGAAAGTTCCGGAAACAGATAGCAGTAGTGCGCCCATGCCCGACCGGCACCCGATGGCGCGGCAGCGGATTTCTGCGGGGCATCGAGACCATGCCTGCTGACGATAATGCCCAACTGCTTGTCTCCTGTCCGGATTCGCTGGCCTAGGTGGTGTTGACAAAGTGGATTCACAAATCACGTGATTTCTGATTCAAGGCTGTTCTTTGCGGAGAACAGCGATGGTTCGCGGGTTGATGTCGGACAAGGAATGGGCGTTTTTCGAGCCATTTGTCATCGAGAGGG
>NZ_JBJTER010000204.1:0-8262 GCF_046093005.1 Aestuariivirga sp. | reverse complement strand
GTCATGGCCTGGAGGGCCTTGGCCTCTCGCGGCGCCGTTTCGTGACCATCAGCCTCGGCAAGCCCGCCAGCCTGTTGTGGGTCATGGAGGAGGCGCTCAAATCCGGCGCGCTTGCCGCCGTGCTCGGCGATGCCGAGGCGGCCCATGCCGGGCTCACCGTCACTCGCCGCCTGGCGCTGGCGGCCGCGGCGGGAAAATCCGCCGCCATCCTCGCCTTTGCCAGGACGGACGCCGACGCCACCGCCAGCAACACGCGCTGGACGGTGGCCGCCAGGCCATCGCGGAGCCCGCCCGAAGACGCCGCGGCCCCCGGCCCGCCCTGCTGGAACATCGACCTCACCCGCGCCCGGGGCGGCCGCCCCGGCGCCTGGACCGTGGAATGGCATCATGCGCAGTCTCGTTTCTCTCTGGTTTCCGGATTTTCAGATCGAGCGGTTCATCCGTTCACGGATCAAAGCGGGGCGGACGCCGCCGCCCAGGGGCCTGCCCTTCGCGCTGGTTGAAAGCGGCAGGGCCGGCCTGCGGCTGGCCGCCGTCAATGCCGCGGCACGCCAGTTCGGGCTTGGCCGCGGCATGCGGCTCGCTGACGCGCGCGCCCAGCTGCCGGAACTCCTCACCGAGGCGCATGAGCCCGACGCCGACACGGCGAGCCTCCTTGGCCTATGCCGCTGGATGGAGCGCTATAGCCCCTGGGTGTCGCCCGATCCGCCGGACGGGCTTTTGCTGGATACCACCGGCATCGCGCATCTGTTCGGCGGCGAGGCGCGCCTGCTGGCGGAAATGACGGGGCGTCTTGCCCAGTATGGCTTCACGGCCCGTGCCGGACGCGGCGAAACCATCGGCGCTGCCTGGGCGCTGGCCCGTTACCAGGCAGCGGGCCTCGCCAGCCTGCCGGTCGAGGCGCTGCGCATCGATGCCGCCGCGGTGAAGACACTGCGCCGCCTCGGCCTCAAGACGGTGGGCGCGCTGACCGCCATTCCACGCGCCGCGCTCGCCCGCCGCTTCCGCGGCGAGAGCGTGGGCGAGAATGTGCTGATCCGCCTCGATGAGATGATGGGTCTGCGCGAAGAGCCGCTTAATCCGCTGAACCCGCCCACCTCCTTCATCGCCCACCAGGCACTGATGGAGCCGCTCATTCACGCCGAAGGGATCGAGGCGGTGCTGACGCAGCTCATGGCCCAGCTCTGCCGCGATCTCGAACAGGCCGGCAAGGGAGCGCTCCGCGTGATCCTCAAGCTGTTCCGCAGCGATGGCTCGCGGGTGAGCCTGCCCGCTGGCTTTTCAGCGCCCAGCCGCGACGCCGGGCACATGCTGCGGGTGCTGGGGCCGAAGCTGCAGGCCGTCGACGCCGGCTTCGGCATCGACGCCATGACGCTCGAAGCGCGCGAGACGGCGGCGGCAAGCCCCGCGCAGCACGGCTTTCTCGCCGAGCCCGGCACGCTGGCGCTGGAACAGCTGAATGACCGGGTGCTGAACCGCCACGCGGCGCAATTCCTGGCGCTGGAGGCGGCCGAAAGCCACATCCCCGAACGGGCCGAAACGGCGAAGCCCTGCCTTACGGCGCGGAGCGAGCCGCCGGCTTCGCGCCCCGCCGCGCCGCGCCCGCTGCTGATCTTCGCAGCCCCCGAACCCGCCCGCGTGGTGGCCGCAGTGCCCGACGGGCCGCCGATGCGGCTCACCTGGCGGCGGGTAACAAGGCGGGTGATCAAGGCGCAGGGGCCGGAGCGCGTGGCGCCCGAATGGTGGCGGCTCGCCGAAGGCGAACGCCCGCGCGACTATTACACCGTGGAGGACGACAAGGGCCGCCGCTACTGGCTCTACCGCGAGGGCCTTTACGGCGAGCCGGGCGAGGACCAGCCAAAATGGTTCGTACACGGATTGTCGGCATGAGCGCGCGTGCCTATGCCGAGCTGCAATGCGCCAGCAATTTCTCGTTCCTGCGGGGCGCCTCGCACCCGGAGGAGCTGGTGGCGCAGGCCCATCATCTGGGGCTCGCGGGGCTGGCGCTCACCGATCGCAATACCCTGGCCGGCGTGGTGCGCGCCCATGCGGCGGCAAGGGATTTCGGTCTTTCCTTCATCGTCGGCGCAAGGCTCGATCTGGCTGAACCCGGCCTGTCACTTCTCGCCTATCCCACCAGCCGCGCCGCCTATGGCGGGCTCTGCCGCCTGCTCAGCCTCGGCCAGCGGCGGGCGGAAAAGGGCGATTGCCTGCTCACCCTCGAAGACATTTATGAAAACGCCACGGGCATGATCTTCGCGCTGCTGGCCAAAGGCGCCAACCGGCTCGCTGAAATCCGCCAGCGCCTCAAGGCGCCGCTCTATCTGGCGCTGAGCCATCATTATGATGGCGATGACCGCGCCCGGCTGAACCGCCTCGCCGGGCTGGCGCGCCTCAGCCGTACAGACCTGCTCGCCACCAATGGCGTGCTCTATCACCACGCGGAGAGGCGCGTGCTGCAGGACGTGGTGACGGCGATCCGCGAGGGCGTCGAAGTGAGCCGTGCCGGTTACCGCCTGGCGGCCAATGCCGAGCGCCATCTCAAGACGCCGGAGGAAATGGCAAGGCTGTTCCGCGATCATCCGCAGGCCATCGCCAACACGGTGGAGGTGGCGGCCGCCTGCCGCTTCTCGCTTGATGAGCTGCGCTATGAATATCCCGAGGAGCCGATCCCGCCGGGCTCGACGCCGCAGGCCCATCTCACCCATCTCGCATGGGAAGGCGCAAGAGAGCGCTATCCGCAAGGCGTTCCGCGCAAGGTGAGCGAGAGCATCGCCAGGGAGCTGGCGCTGATCGAACGGCTCAATTACGCGCCCTATTTCCTGACCGTACATGACATCGTGCGCTTCGCCCGCGCCCAGGACCCGCCAATCCTCTGCCAGGGCCGCGGCTCGGCGGCCAATTCCGCCGTCTGCTATGCGATCGGCATCACCGCCGTCGATCCCGGCGAGATCGAGCTTCTGTTCGAGCGCTTCATTTCTGAGGAGCGCAAGGAGCCACCCGACATCGACGTCGATTTCGAGCATGAGCGCCGCGAGCAGGTGATCCAGTACATCTACGCCCGCTACGGCCGCGAGCGCGCCGGGCTTGCCGCCACCGTCATCACCTACCGCGGCCGCTCTGCCTTGCGCGAGGTGGGCAAGGCCATGGGCCTTTCCGAGGATGTGACGGCGGCACTCGCCGGCATCGTGTGGGGCCGCATGCGCGAGGACATGCATGGCGAACGCCTCAAGGAAGCGGGCCTCGACCCGGACGATCCGCTGCTCGCTAAAACCCTGGAGCTCGCCGATGAGCTGCAGGGCTTTCCCCGCCATCTCTCCCAGCATGTGGGCGGCTTCGTGCTCACCAAGGGCCGGCTCGACGAGACGGTTCCCATCGGCAACGCCGCCATGGCGGACCGCACCTTCATCGAATGGGACAAGGACGACATCGATACGCTGGGCATTCTCAAGGTCGATGTGCTGGCGCTCGGCATGCTCACCTGCATCCAGAAGAGCTTCGCGCTGATCGAATCCTGGTATGGCCTCAAATATCAGTTAGCCACCGTCCCGCGCGAGGACAAGGCGGTCTATGACATGCTGTGCCGGGCGGATTCGGTGGGCGTGTTCCAGGTCGAAAGCCGGGCCCAGATGAACATGCTGCCAAGGCTCAAGCCGCGCTGCTTCTATGATCTGGTGATCGAGGTGGCGATCGTGCGGCCGGGGCCCATCCAGGGCGACATGGTGCACCCCTATCTGCGGCGGCGCGACGGGCTTGAGCCCGAGGACTATCCGGCGCCGCACCCTGATTTCGGGCCGCCGGACGAGCTCCGCCAGGTGCTGGGCCGCACCAGGGGCGTGCCGCTGTTCCAGGAACAGGCGATGAAGCTCGCCATGGTGGCCGCTGAATTCACGGCGGGCGAATTGAACGAACTGCGCAAGGCGATGGCCACCTTCCGCCGCCGCGGCACCATCGGCCGGCTTGAGCAGAAAATGGTGAGCCGCATGGTGGAGCGCGGCTATGACGCCACCTTCGCGGCGCGCTGCTTCAACCAGATCAAGGGTTTCGGCGAATACGGCTTTCCCGAAAGCCATGCCGCGAGTTTCGCGCATCTGGTCTATGTCTCGTCCTGGCTCAAATGCCATTATCCGGAAGTGTTCGCCACCGCCCTGCTCAATTCGCAGCCGATGGGCTTCTATGCGCCAGCCCAGATCGTGCGCGATGCGCGCGAGCATGGCGTCGAGGCGCGGCCTGTCGATGTGAGCTTCTCGGCCTGGGATACGGCGCTGGAACGGCCGGCGCGGGGCGCGCGCGCCGCGATCAGGCTAGGCTTGCGCGAGGTTGACGGGCTGAGGGCCGAGGATGCGGCGCTGGTGTTGCTGTGCCGGGCGCAGGACAAGCCCTTGTCGATCGCCGGCCTCCATGATTTTGGCGTGCCGGTTGCCGCACTCGAGAAACTGGCCGCCGCCGATTGCTTCCGCTCGCTGGGCCTCGACCGGCGCGCCGCGCGGTGGGAGGTGAAGGGGCTGGCCAGCGCCAGGGCCTTGCCGCTCTTTGCCTTCGCGGCGGCGCGCGAACATGGCGAGGAAGCACCAGTGGCGCTGCCCGCCATGCCGCTCTCCGAGCATGTGGTGAACGATTATCAGACCGTGAAACTGTCGCTCAAGGCGCATCCCATGCAGTTTCTGCGTCAGCTCTGCGATGCCCATAAGGTGACCGGCAACGCCAGGCTCAAAAGCCTGCGCAACGGCGCCGCCGTGACGGTCGCGGGCGTGGTGCTGGTGCGCCAGCGCCCAGGCTCGGCCAAAGGCGTGGTGTTCGTGACGCTGGAAGACGAAGACGCGGTGTGCAATGCGGTGGTCTGGCCCGCGGTTCTGGAATCCCACCGCGCCGCGGTGATGGGCGCCCGGCTGATGCTGATCAGAGGCCGCGTGCAGCGCACCGGCGACATCATCCATGTGGTGGCCAGCAAAATCGAGGACCGCTCGGATTGGCTGGCGCTCCTCACCGAGGACGGCCAAGCGCTTAGAAACCCACTGGCCCATGCCGATGAAGTGGCGCGCCCCGGCCCTGAGCCCTATCGCCAGCTGCCGCCCGCCCGGCATCCGCGCCAGGTGCGGGTAATGCCGAAGAGCCGCGACTTTCACTGACACGCATCGGCGCTCAAAAGATTGTCCGCCCGGCAAGGACATAGGAACACAAGGCTGCTTTCGTTTTGAAGCAATCGCCTCTCAGCCCCGGGCGGCCATGCCAGCGCAACCCAATCAGACCAGTCCTTGCTCTAGGAAGCAGTCCAGCCCATCACGGCAGCAAGTCCGGCGAGCGCGGCTCCGGCCACGATCCACGAATCCACGATATCGAGAAGGCCGCCCTGCACCTTCATCACTGGCGGATAGTCCTTGACGCCGGCCCGGCGCTTGGCCGCAGAGCCCAGAAGGTCGCCAGCCAGGGCGGCTATCATGACGGTGACGGCGATGAGGAGCATGGAAAGGGCATGCGGTCCCGGCCACGCGGAAAGCGCAAGCGTCACGGCCAACAGGGCGAATGCTCCGGTCGCGAGGCCTTCCCAGGTCTTCTTCGGGCTCAGCCTGGGGACCAGGGGTGTCTTGCCAAACAGTTTGCCGCCCAACAGCGAGAAGCTGTCGAAAATCTCGACCAGAAAGAAGGCAAGAAGGAGAAGTGGCGAGAGCGGAGGCTGCGAGGCGGCATATGCGAAGATGAGGAACGGCGTTGCCGGAAAAATCAGAAAACGACCGAGACTTCCCGACAGTGACCTTGCTCCGTCCAGGCGGGCGAGACTCACGCCCAGCAGCAGCATCGCAAGCCCAGCCGGTAACACCACGCTCCCCGGAGCGAACCAGCCGAACAGGCAGACGAGCACCAGAAGCAGCGCGGCGGCCATCGCCATCGGCCGTCCGGACGCCAGGCCATGAACAGTACCGCTTTCAAAGCCGATGCGGGCGCCTGCGGCCATCAAGCATCCGAGTAGAAGCGGAGCGGATAACAGCCATGGCGCGACGCCGCCGGCCACAATCACCGCTTCGGAGGCAAACACCGGCCACAGCGGGCGGGCCGCCCTGGCTGTCGCCGGGATCACACTGAGCGCCGCCAGAAGCAAGGCACCGCAGATGAACGCAAAACCCACGGCCCAGGCGAGGAACCCGACCGTCAGCTGTGGCATCAGGAAGGCTCGCCGAAGCGCCTCACCAGCCAATCCTGATAGCTCCTGAACAGCGGCGCGATCATGCTGTGGGTGCGGCTGAGCAGGCGCAGCTTCAAGCCGAAGGTCACCTCCAAATCGCCGCGTTCGGCGGCGGCGACGATGCCCCTGGCGACACTGTCGGCGCTCATCACGCCGCGACCCGCGAGCTTGGACGTCACCGCGGGCCGCTTCGGCAGTTCTGCGCGCAATTGCGGCGTGTCGGTATCGCCGGGAAATGCCACCGTAACTGATACATTACGCGATTTGAGCTCCGCGCTGAGGCTTTCCGCGAGGCCTTTGACCGCAAATTTGGACGGGCCGTATGAGCTGTAGCCATAGAGCCCCAGATAGGCGGCCCCGGACGAGATGAAAACCAGTTTCGGTTTGCCCGCGGCCGCCAGATGCGGCAGCACCAAGTGAGCGAAATTGAGCGAACCCAAATAATTGGTCCGCCACTGGCTTTCATGGTCTTCAAGCGACTGCGAGGCGAAGGTTCCCGGGATAACCATGCCCGCCGAAGAGACCGCCCAGGAAGGAGCCCCGAATCTGGCGGCCGCCGCGTCAATGGCCTCTTTCAGCTCTGTTGCATTACAGACATTGGCCGAAAATGTCTGGACTTCGCCCACGCCATTGCCCTGGGACAGAATGCCATCTTGGGCCGCCGCGAGCTTGCCCTGATTGCGGGCGATCAACGACACCGCAATGCCACGGGACGCGAGCAGCCGCGCGGTGGCCAGGCCAATCCCGCTGCTGCCGCCGGTTATGATTGCGTGCTCCCGCATCACGCGGCTTTAGAGTTTGCCTTCGGCGAAATCAAGCAACAGGCGGTGCGCCTGTTCGTCGGGCACCTGTCGCGGCGGGTGCTTGAACAAAAAGGCGGATGCCTCCCAGATCGCGCCAGAAAGCCTCCGGTCCAGAGCGATGCGCGCGCAGCGGATGGCCGACAGCGCCATGGCGGCGGCATTGGGAGAATCTTCCACCGAGAGCCTGACCTCGATGCTCATCGGCACGCCGCCGAGCAGCCGCCCTTCGAGGCGTACATAACCCACCTTTTGATCGTTCAGCCACGGCACATAGTCGGATGGGCCGATGCGCACATTTTCATCCGCAAGCCGGTTATCGAGAACCGACTGCACCGCCTCCGTCTTCGATTCACGCTTATGGATCAGCCGGTCATGATCCATCATGTTCAGGAAGTCGGTATTGCCGCCGACATTGAGCTGGTAGGACCGGTCGAGAACCGCGCCGCGAAGATCAAAGAGATGAGCCAGCGTCCGATGCACGATTGTGGCGCCGATCTGGGCTTTGAAGTCATCGCCAAGGATGGGCAAGCCCCGCTGCCGGAACGCTGCCGCCCACTTGGCGTTGCTGGCCAGAAACACCGGTATCGCGTTGACGAAAGCCGCGCCCGCCTCGAGCGCGCAACCTGCGTAGAACTCGCTTGCCTGCTGGGAGCCGACCGGAAGGAAACTGATTACCACCTGCGCGCCAGCGGCCTTCAGAACCGACACAGCCTCGGCGCTGCTCAGTTCCGGGGCGGGGCTGGATACGAAGCTCCGCAGCGGCGCCTGATTGCCCATGAAAGAGGTCATGCCGTCGAGGTTCGGCCCCCGCGCCACCTGGACGTTCATGCGCGGCACATTCGCATTGAACACCGCGGTGCAGTTGGGAGGCGCAAACACGGCTTCCGATAGGTCACGTCCGACCTTCCGCGCATCGATATCGAAGGCCGCGACGATCTCGATATCCCCAGGACCATAGGGTCCGAGCTTCGGGAATGGCACGCCGATGGCGGATGTGGGATTGGCCCGGCAATAGTGGATCGCCTGAACAAGTGAACTGGCGCAATTACCAACGCCGACGATGGCTGTGCGAATCAAGCCCGCCTCCGAAAAAATCTGCCCGGCTGTGTTGCCTAAGCCCGTGGGCTCTATAGGCTACGTGACCGGTCTATTTCAACCGCTTATATCGAAGTCACTAGGTGGTGTTGACAAAGTGGATTCACAAATCACGTGATTTCTGATTCAAGGCTGTTCTTTGCGGAGAACAGCGATGGTTCGCGGGTTGATGTCGGACAAGGA
>NZ_JBJTER010000203.1:0-3630 GCF_046093005.1 Aestuariivirga sp. | reverse complement strand
GCCGTGACGTGATGGGCCTCGCCCAGACCGGCTCTGGCAAGACGGCGGCCTTCGTGCTGCCGATGCTGTCCCTTCTGGAGGCCGGCCGGGCGCGCGCGCGCATGCCGCGCACCCAGATCCACGAAACCACCCCCGAGCTGGCGGATCAGGTGCGCGAGGCGTTCGAAACGCTCGGTAAACTGCACAATCTCTCCGTGGCGCTGCTGATCGGTGGCGTGGCTTTCGAGCCGCAGGCCCTCAAGATCGACCGCGGCGCCGATGTGGTGATCGCCACGCCAGGCCGGCTGCTCGATCATTTCGAGCGCGGCAAGCTCCTGCTCAACGGCATCAACATGCTGGTCATCGACGAGGCAGACCGGATGCTGGACATGGGCTTCATCCCGGACATTGAGCGCATCTGCAAGCTGCTGCCCTTCACCCGGCAGACGCTGTTCTTCTCAGCCACCATGCCGCCGGAGATCCAGCGGCTCACCAGCGCCTTCCTGCACAATCCGGTGCGCGTGGAAGTATCGCGGCCAGCCTCCACCGCGGAGACGATCACCCAGCGGCTGGTCAAGGCCCCGCATGAAGCCAAGGCCAAGCGCGAGACGCTGCGCCAGCTGCTCCGTACCCAGACGAATGTGAAGAACGCCATCATCTTCGCCAACCGCAAGACCACCGTGGCGCTGCTCGAAAAATCACTGCAGGCGCATGGCTTCAATGCCGGCGCGCTGCACGGCGACATGGACCAGTCGGCGCGGCTCAAGACGCTGGCCGGCTTCCGCAACAACGAGATCACCTATCTCATCGCCTCCGACGTGGCCGCCCGCGGGCTGGACATTCCGGAAGTGAGCCACGTCTTCAACTATGACGTTCCCACCCATGCCGAGGACTATGTCCACCGCATCGGCCGCACCGGCCGGGCTGGCCGCGAAGGCGAGGCCTTTACGCTGGTCACGCCCGACGAGGCCAAATACTGGAAATCGATCGAAGCGCTGATCAAGAAAGACGTGCCCTATTTTGAACTGAGCGCCGATGCGCTGGCAGCAGTCGAGACGCGCGCCGCCGAGCCTGATCGCCCGCGGCGTGAGCGGGCGCCCCGCCGCGAACGCGAGCCGCGCGCCGCGAAGCGCGCTGAGCCCGCCGCGCAGCCAAAGCGCGCCGCGCGGCCGAAACCGCAAGCCGCGCCGGCGCGCGAACTGGCCGATGCGCCGGACAACCGCGGCTTCACCGAACACACGGCGCCCGCATTTCTGATGCGCAGCGTGAAGGTGGGTTGAAAGCAGGCGGAGCCTGCCCTAACTTGCCGCGGGCAGAATGAGCCCGGCGCTGAGCCCGCCAAGCGCCGCGCCGCCCAGCGTGATGCTGCCCTGATACATAGCCGCCGTTTCGGCAACGATCGACAGCCCAAGGCCCGAACCGGGCTTGCTCTCGTCGAGACGGCGTCCGCGCTTGAGCGCTTCGGCGCGCTTTTCAGCGGGCAGGCCCGGCCCGTCATCCTCCACGGTAAGCCGCAGGAAGCTCCGTCCGGCGGACGCCAGGGCGGGGTCCAGCGCCGCCGACACCGTAACCCGGCCTGAGGCCCATTTGCAGGCATTGTCGAGCAGATTGCCCGCCATCTCTTCAAGGTCCTGCTTCTCGCCGCGGAACCTGAGGCCTTCCGGGCAGTCGACCGAAATGGCGATCCGCCGGTCCTGGTTGATGCGCGACAGCGTGCGGGCCAGCGCGTCCAACACCGGCTTCACCTCGGCCGCCGCGCCAAGCCCCTGGGCCCGCGCCGCGCGCCGCGCGCGGTCGAGATAGAGGTTCACCTGGTCGCGCATCAGCGCCGCCTGCTCGCGCACCATGGCGGCGAGCAGGTCATCCTGCCCGGCGGCCTCATTCGTAAGGACACTGAGCGGTGTCTTCAGCGCATGCGCGAGATTGCCGACCTGGGTGCGGGCGCGCTCGACGATTTCGGCGTTAGACTGGATCAGCAGGTTCAGTTCTTCCGCCACCGGCTGGATCTCGGCGGGATAGTCTCCCTTAAGCTGTTCCGCCTGGCCCTGGCGGATGGCCATCAGATTGGCCTGCATGGCGCGCAGCGGCCGCAGGCCAAAGCGCACCTGCAGGAAGATCGCCAGCAGAAGGCCCAGCCCCAGCAGCAGGAGGCTCAGCGCCAGGGCCCGGCTAAAGGCCTTCTCCTCGGCCCGCAGCGCGTCGTAATTGCCAGCCACCAGCACCGAGAATTCGCGGTTGCTGCCGGGAAGCGTGAACACCTGCGCGATGGCCCGGAGCGTTACGCCATTGCTGTCGGCGAGAAAAAACGCGCCACCGCCGCCGTCCGGCACGACAAGCCGCTGCTCGAGCAGCGAGGCCGAAGCCAGGTCCTTGCCGGCGTCCACCGGCGTCACCTGCCAGTACCAGCCCGAGAGCGGCAGTCCGAAGCGCGGGTCGGCGAGCGCGCCCGTCAGTTTCGGAGCCCCGTCGACGGTCACCTCGAGATTGGCCAGAACGCCATCCATCACGGCGCGCAGGCGTTCGTCGAAGTTGCGTTCCAGGGCGGCGGCGAACAGGCTTGCAAGCAGCAGGCCGGTGGCCGCCAGCAGCACGATGCTGACCAGCGCCGAGGACAGGATCAGGCGGCGGGAGAGCGAGCTAGGGCGCATTGCCCGTTTCGCTCACGCAATAGCCCATGCCGCGGATGGTGTGCAGCACGTCAGCGCCGAGCTTCTTGCGCAGCCGGCCCACGAATACCTCGATGGTGTTCGAATCGCGGTCGAAGTCCTGGTCATAGAGGTGTTCGACAAGTTCCGTGCGCGACACGACCTTGTCCTTGTGGTGCATGAGATAGGCGAGCAGCCGGAACTCCAGCGAGGTGAGCTTCACCGCCGTGCCGTTGACGGTCACGCGCGCGCTCTTGGTGTCGAGGGTCACCGGCCCGCAGGAGATTTCGCTGGTGGCGTGGCCGGCGCTGCGGCGCAGCAGGGCGCGGACCCGCGCCAGCAGCTCCTCCATGTGAAAAGGCTTGGCCACGTAGTCGTCGGCGCCCGCATCGAAGCCCGCCACCTTGTCGCTCCAGCGGTCGCGCGCGGTGAGGATCAGGACCGGCATCTTGCGCCCGGCGCGGCGCCATTTTTCGAGCACGCTCACGCCATCCAGCACCGGCAGGCCGAGGTCGAGCACCACCGCGTCATAGGGTTCGGTGTCGCCGAGATAATGACCCTCCTCGCCGTCCCTGGCGGTATCGACCACATAGCCCGCGTCCTGCAGCGCGGTGACCAGCTGCCGGTTGAGATCGGGATCGTCCTCGACGACGAGCAGGCGCATGCTTCACTCCCCAAGCGGCGTCATTCGATGGATACGACACTGCCGCTCCGGGCGTCGACGCTGACCCGGATGACACTGCCGCCTTGCTTCAGCTTCACGACATAGACATCGCCCTGGCGCTTTACGCCCAAGGGCTCCGCCCCCGGCGAGGCGCCAACGGCGATCATGACCGCCTCGGATGGCTGGATGCCGCCCTCCTGGGCCTGGGCGGCTCCATGGGCGGCCGGTCTCTCGAGACGCTGGCGGCTGCGGGGTCGAAGCGGACCTCTAAGCGACCGCCGAGGACTTCAGCTTTGATTCATGTGGGGTTCAGCTAGAAGGCGCTAACAGGAGCGCAACAAG
>NZ_JBJTER010000202.1:0-15352 GCF_046093005.1 Aestuariivirga sp. | reverse complement strand
ACGCTGGCCCACCGCCCGAACCGCATCGCGGAACTCCGTGCTGAACAGGCGTTTCTGAAGGCGACATTCGGTGAGGACACCGAATTCCTTCCTAGGGAGGAGCTTGCGCGGCTTGGCCTCGATGGCCCGGGCTTCTTCGCCGGGCTCAAGGCCCATACCGGCTTCGGCCTTCATCCGCTGAACTATGTGCGGGGGCTTGCCCGCGCCGCCGTCAAGGCCGGCGCCAGGCTGCACGCCCATTCACGGCTGGTCCGCTGGGAGGAAAGCGCCGGCGGACACATGCTGCACACGCCGGGTGGGCGGATCAGGGCGCGGCACGTCATCGTCGCCAGCAACGGCTATACGCCCGAAGATCTCTCGCGGCGCCATGCGGGCCGCTTGCTGCCCGCCCTGTCCAGCATCATGGTCACGCGCCCATTGAGCGAAGAGGAACGCCGCGCCCAGGGCTGGACCTCGCCGCTGATGGCCTTCGATTCGCGCAACCTGCTGCATTATTTCCGGCTGCTGCCCAACGGCCGCTTCCTGTTCGGCGGCCGCGGCGGAACCGATGCGTCGGCGGCGGGCGATGCCGCCTACCGCCCGGTGCTCACCGCCGCCTTCCACACTCTGTTTCCGGCCTGGCGCGCCGCGGAGATCACGCATTTCTGGCGCGGCTATGTCTGCCTTGCCTATGACCGGGTGCCGTTCATCGGCGCGCTCGACGAGCGGCGCAGCGTCTGGACGGCCATCGCCTATCACGGCAATGGCGTTGCCATGGGCACCTGGAGCGGCCGCGCGGTGGCAAGGCTTCTCACCGGCACGGCGGCGCCAAACGAGATTTCTCCCGTGCTGACGCGCCGCCTCGCACGCTTCCCCCTGCCAGCCTTCCGCCCCGCCTATCTGAAGGGCGCCTATCTCTGGTATGGCTGGCAGGACGAGAGGTAGCGCCGCCGGTCATCGAGCACCCTTCGTCTTCTCCCGCTATGCGGGAGAAGAAGGGAAAGTTTTCCTTACAGCAAGCAGCGCCCTCACCTACCCCAACTCCGTTGGGGCCCCTTCCTCTCCCGCTGTGCGGGAGAGGACGGGAAACGCGCGCTCAGGCCGTCTCGGAAACCCGCGGCGGGCCCGTTACCGCCGGGCCTTCTTCGCGGCCTTCTTGGCTGGCTTCTTTGCGGCCTTCTTGGCGGCTCTCTTCGGAATCGCGGCTTCCACCATGATCTCGACATCGAGGCCAGGGGCGGCCAGCTTCGATTCAACGGTGGCGCGGGCCGGCGTCTGGCCGGGAACCACCCAGGCGTCCCAGGCGGAATTCATGTCCGCGAAGGTCTTGATGTTGGTGAGCCAGATATTGGCCTTGATGATATTGGTCTTGGACGTGCCGGCCTTCTTCAGAGTCGCATCGATCTGGCCCAGAATGTCCTTGGTCTGCTCGGCCACCGATTTGCCGGCCGCAGCTTCCGCCACATAGCCCGCGAGATAGATCTTGTCGCCATGGATGACGGCGGCGCTCATGCGCTTGCCGGGTTCGATTCGCTTGAGTGTCATGGTTTTCCTCCCAGAAGACGGCGTGTTCTTAGCGGGCTTTGCTGGCCGCTTCAATGACGCCGAGCAGGGCCAGCGGCAGTGTCTCGAAGGCATAGGGCGCGTGCAGCCGCTCCAGCCAGTGATGATAGTCGCGCCCCCATGGGCCGATGTTGATGCAAGGGTAGCCAGCCGGGTCCGGCATCGTGAAGCCCGCGCCCCAGATGGGCGTGTTGGCGGCCGCCGTGGCAAGATCGCCAGTCGCCTCGCCAAGGAAGCTCATGTCCGAGATGCCGGGGAAATAGCGCAAGGCGCCGAGGCCGTGCGCGCTGGCGGCCGCAACAACCGCATCCTCGAGCCTGGCATCGGCCAGCGCCACCGCGGGATAGGGGATCGACCCGAAGCCCAGCACCACCGCCGGACCGGCAAGCCCCGCGGCCTCACAAAGCGCCTGCGTCACGCGCTTCGCCTGTTCCGGAAGATCGAGCCCCGGAACCGCGGCAACCCGCGCGGCGATGGCGGCCGATTGTTCGCGCGGCAGGCGGGCGGCGAGTTCAGCATGGGTGAGCACCGGAATATCACGGCCCAGCCTGTGGCCAGCCCGCGCCATGGCGCGACGGCCCAGCATCAGCGCGATATCCAGAACCTCTGCCGCCGAACGCCGGTGCTGCAGCGTGTTCCAGTAGAGCCAGCTCTGGGCGGGAGTGGTGACGTTGTAGCCGGATTTCAGATCCTTGGCATGGAGCGCGGTCGGGGGTGCCGCGCGTTCATCGCCGCTGGTCTCGGCGAGTTCTGGCGCCAGTTCGAATTCAGCCAGCAGTTCGGCCCCGAGATAGGCGGCGTTGACGCCGTCCTCGGGGTAGCAGGCATGCGCCTCCTTGCCAGCCACGAAGGCGGTGAGCAGCTGCTTGCCGACCGAGCCCAGCGCCACCACCCGGCCCCGCGCGCCATCGCCCTGATCGGATATGGCGTCGAGATTGATGACCAGCCGGATGTCGTGTCCATGTTCGGCCGCGAGCCTTGCCAGCTGCGGGGCGGCGGCGCGTGCGCCGGCCGAGCGTTCCTCCTCGTCAGGCACCGCGAGAAACAGGAGATTGGCATCGCCCGCATAGGCCTCCATGGCGGCGATGCCGGCGGCGAGCCCGGCTTTCATGTCCAGAAGGCCGCGGCCAGGCACAAACGCACCGCTTTCGAGATCGGCCAGCGCCAGCGGGTTCTCGCCGGTCTGCCGCAACCGCGCCACCATCTCAGGCAGCAGCCGTTCGGGCGAGAAGGCCAAAGGCTCCAGCGCGCCATAGCCGGTGGCCGGCACCACGTCATAATGCCCGGTGAGCACGATGGCCGCGCGGCCGCGGCCGCGCTTCAGCGCCAGTACATTGGCGCGCGCATCGCCGGGGATCGGCGCCGTCCAGACCTTGCCCAGATGCACGAGATATTGCGCCAGTTTGGGCGCGAAGGCGGCTTCATCGGCCGAGCCCGTCACCGATGGCCATGCGGCCAGCGTGAGCGCGATGTCGCGCGCCCGCGCCGCGACGTCGTTTCTCACGCCAGCGTCCGGTCGTAGGCCAGTACGGCGTTGAGCAGCACCTGGGCGCCAGCACCGCATTCCTCGAGCGTCGTCGATTCCGCTTCATTGTGCGAGATGCCGCCGAGGCAGGGCACGAAGATCATGGTGGTGGGCGCCACCCGCGCAATATAGGCCGCGTCATGGCCGGCACCCGAGGCCATGTCGCGCGAGGGGTAGCCCGCCTGTTCGGTGCCAGCCCGCACGCAGGCGATGAGCTCAGGCGCGAATTTCACGGCGGGCGAAATCCAGATGCGCTTCTCCTCGACCTCGACCCCAAGTTCGGCGGCGATCTTCGGCAGCGCGGCCTTGTACTGCGCTTCCATGAGGTCGAGAACGGCTTCGTCGGGGTGGCGCAGATCGACGGTGAAAAACACTTCGCCCGGCACCACGTTGCGGCTGTTGGGACGGTTCTCGATCAGGCCAACCGAAGCAACGCCCGGCAGGTTCGCCATGCCAACCTGGTGAATGGCCTCGATCATCCGCGCCGCTCCCAGCAGCGCGTTGCGGCGCAGGCCCATCGGGGTTGCGCCGGTGTGGGATTCCTGGCCCTTCACCGTCACCTCATACCAGCGCATGCCCTGGACGCCGGTGACCACGCCGATCATCTTGCTTTCGGCCTCGAGGATCGGCCCCTGCTCGATATGCAGTTCGAACATCGCCTGGAATTTGACGGCACCCGCCTTGATCGCGCCCTTGTAGCCAATTCTTTCCAGCTCATCGCCGAGCTTGATGCCCTGCCGGTCCTCGCGCGCATAGGCGTAGTCGACGCTGAACACCCCGGCATAGACGCCCGAGCACAGCATGGCGGGCGCAAAGCGTGAGCCTTCCTCATTGGTCCAGTTGACGAGCATGATGGGCGCATTGGTTTCATAGCCCATGTCAACCAGCGTGCGCATGGCCTCGAGCCCGCCCAGCACGCCCAGCACGCCGTCAAATTTTCCGCCCGTCGGCTGGGTATCGAGATGCGAGCCCATGGCGACGGGCAGCAAGTCACTGCGCTTGCCCGGCCTGATGGCGAACATGTTGCCCACCTCGTCGACCTCGACGCGGCAGCCCAGCTTCTCGCATTCGGCCTTGAACCAGTCGCGGACCTTCTTGTCCTCGTCAGACACGGTGAGACGCTTGATGCCGCCCTTCGGCGTGGCGCCGAACCTGGCGGTGTCCATCAGCGTGTCCCACAGGCGCTGCGGATTGACGGTGAGATTGGTCTTGGCGGTCACGGGCATGGCTACTCCCAAAAACAGAATGCGGCGGCGGTGACTAGCCGCCGGTCTTGCCGTCATCCTTCGGCCAGGTGATGAAGAAGGTATAGACCGCGTAAATCAGCATGCCGAAGCCGATCGCCATCCACAGGGTTTCAGCCCCCATGTAGAACTCGAAAGCAAGCCA
This sequence comes from Aestuariivirga sp., assembly GCF_046093005.1. Taxonomy (GTDB): domain Bacteria; phylum Pseudomonadota; class Alphaproteobacteria; order Rhizobiales; family Aestuariivirgaceae; genus Aestuariivirga. Next base: position 10,896 of record NZ_JBJTER010000202.1, on the reverse strand, counting down.
GGCGAGGATCACCGCGACAATCGCGAGCCTCACCCACAGGGGCTTGTAGAAGGGATGCTGCTGTTCCTTGCTGGGCATGGCGCGTTTCTCACTCACTGTTCCGGCGTTACGGCACGATATCAGGGCGCGCCACCGGCTTCGGCTGCGTCAGGCCCTTCCAGATCGCGTTGGCGATGCTGACCGGCGGATTGGGATCGCGGCGCACGAATTCGCCGTCGCCGGGCTTCGCCCGCATGTCGCCCTCGATCCAGGCGATGCGCCCGCGCGACAGGACCGCGCGCGGCACGCCGGTGCAGGTATAGCCCTCGAAGACATTGTATTCGATGCGCGAGATCTGCTTGCTGGCGGTGATGGTCTTGGTGGCTTTCGGATCCCAGATCACCAGGTCGGCGTCCGAGCCCGCCATCACCGCGCCCTTGCGCGGATACATGTTGAGAATGCGCGCGATGTTGGTTGACGTGGCGGCGACGAATTCCTCCTTGGTCAGGCGGCCGGTGTTGACGCCGGCGTTCCACAACACCGGCATCCGGTCTTCAAGGCCGCCGGTGCCGTTGGGGATCTTGGTGAAGTCGTTGAGCCCGAAGCGCTTCTGCTTCACCGTGAAGGAGCAATGGTCGGTGGCCACCACGGAGAGCGTGCCGGACTGCAGCCCGGCCCACAGCGAATCCTGGTGTTTCTTGTTGCGGAACGGCGGGCTCATCACCCGGCCCGCGGCATAGTCCCAGTCCTTGTTCTGGTATTCGGAATCATCGAGCACCAGATACTGAACCAGCGGCTCGCCATAAACCCGCTGGCCCGCCTGCTTGGCGCGCCTGATCGCCTCATGGGTCTGCTCGCAGGAGACATGCACGATATAGAGCGGGCAGCCCGCCATGTCGGCGATCATGATGGCGCGGTTCGCCGCCTCGCCCTCGACCTCCGGCGGCCTTGAATAGCTGTGGCCCTCGGGGCCCGTGACGCCGCGGGCCAGCAGGTCCTGCTGCATGCGGGCCACCACATCGCCGTTCTCGGCATGAACGAGCGGGATGGCGCCCAGCTGGGCGCAGCGGCGGAAGGAATTGTAGAGCTCGTCGTCATTCACCATCAAGGCGCCCTTGTAGGCCATGAAATGCTTGAAGGTGTTGATGCAGTAGGTCTTGACCACGGTTTCCATCTCGTCATGGATCATCGGCGACCATTGCGTCACCGCCATGTGGAAGGAGTAGTCCGCGCAGGCCTTCTCGGCCTTGTGCCGCCAGGCCTGATAGGCCTTGAGCATGGATTCGCCGGGCGCCGGAATGCAGAAATCGACGATCATCGTGGTGCCGCCGGAGAGCGCCGCCTTGGTGCCCCATTCGAAATCATCGGCCGAAACGGTGCCCATGAACATGAGCTCCATGTGGGTGTGCGGGTCGATGCCGCCCGGCATGATGTAGCAGCCGCCGGCGTCGATGACGTCGGACCCGGCGGGGGCTTCCAGCTTTGGCCCCACGGCGATGATGCGGCCACCGTCGATCAGCACATCGGCGCGCTGCGAGTGATCGTGATTGACGACGGTGCCGCCGCGAATGAGGGTGGTCATGGCTGCTTCTCCCACATAACAATAGAAAAGGGCCCTCTCCCGCCATCGCGGGAGAAGGCCCCCTGGTGCTTACATGCTCTTGGCCTTGTCGGTCACCGCGGAGGTCCAGGCGCCTTCCGGCTTCTTGGTGATGACCGGGTCGGAACCGCCCTTCATCAGGGTTTCGACGGTGCGGTCGGCGGCGGCGGTATCAAGCGTGCCGTCCGAGCCTTCGGTGAGCTTGTTGATCTCGCCCATCATGCGCTTCTGGTGCTCGATGGTCTGGGCGCCGGAGGCGTCATTGTCGATGACGATCTGGGCGGCTTCATCGCCATTGGCGCGGGCATAGTCCCAGCCCTTCATCGAGGCCTTGACGAACTTGGCCATGGTCTCGACGAAGGCCGGGTCCTTCAGCTTGTCCTCGAGCGCATAGAGGCCGTCCTCGAGGGTGGCGACGCCCATGTCCTCATATTTGAAGGTAACGAGCTGGTCGGCCGGAATGCCAGCGTCGATCACCTGCCAGTATTCGTTGTAGGTCATGGTCGAGATGCAGTCGGCCTGCTTCTGGATCAGCGGGTCGACGTTGAAGCCCTGCTTGATCACCGTGACGCCGTCCGTCCCGCCGGTCGTCGGAATGCCGAGCTGGCTCATCCAGGACAGGAAGGGATATTCGTTGCCGAAGAACCACACGCCCAGCGTCTTGCCGCGGAAATCCTCCGGCTTGGTGATGCCGGTTTCCTTGCGGCAGGTAAGCATCATGCCCGAACGCTTGAACGGCTGCGCGATATTGACCACGGCTGAGCCCTTTTCGCGGGTGGCCAGAGCCGACGGCATCCAGTCCACCACCACATCGGCGCCGCCGCCCGCCAGCACCTGCTGGGGGTTGATGTCCGGGCCGCCGGGCAGGATGGTCACGTCGAGGCCGGCCTCCTTGTAGAAGCCCTTGGCCAGCGCCACGTAGTAGCCGGCGAACTGCGCCTGGGTCACCCATTTGAGCTGCAGCTTCACGGCTTCCGCCATGGCCGCCGTGCCGCTGGCGAGCAGCACCGCCGCGGCTGCCGCCGCCATCAGATATTTCTTCATCTTCCCTGTCTCCTGTTGTTTGACGTCATTAACTCACCGCCTACGTGCGGTAGGACGGGTGCCAGAAGGTCACCAGGCGTTCCGCGAACACCAGGAGACCGTAGAAAACCGAGCCCGCGATGGCCGCCACCGCGATCTCGGCCCAAACCATGTCCAGGCCCAGTCTGCCAACTTCCGTGGAAATGCGAAAGCCCATACCTTGGATCGGGGTGCCGAAGAATTCGGCAACGATGGCGCCGATCATGGCAAGGGTCGAGTTGATCTTCAGGGCATTGAAAATGAAGGGCATGGCCGCCGGCAGCCGCAACTTGACCAGGGTCTGCCACCAGGACGAGCCGTAGCTCTGCATCAGGTCGCGTTCGAGGTGCCCGGAGGCCTGCAGCCCGGCCACCGCATTCACCAGCATGGGAAAGAAGGTCATGACCACCACCATGGCCGCCTTGGACTGCCAGTCGAAGCCGAACCACATGACCAGGATGGGAGCGACGCCGACGATCGGCAGCGCCGCCACCAGATTGCCGAGCGGCAGGAGGCCGCGGCGCAGGAAGGGGATGCGGTCGCACAGGATGGCGGTGAGGAACCCGGCCAGCGACCCGATGAACCAGCCGGGGATGACTGCTTTCAGCACGGTCTGCCGGAAGTCGATCCACAGGGTGGGCAGCGAGGAGAAGAACTTGACCCAGATATCCGAGGGCGCCGGCAGCAGCACGGCGGGAACGCCGAAGCCCCTGACCACCGCCTCCCAGAATACCAGCACGCCTGCACCGAACAGCGCCGGGTAGAGAATGTCGCTGGGCGCGATCCGCGTCATGGCCTCGCCCCCATGCGCTTGAGCGTGAAACGCTCGGCAACGCCGACCAGCCAGACCAGCCCGGCGGCGATGAAGGCGCCCATGAACAGCGCGGCCCAGATCTGCACCGTCTGCCCGTAATAGGACCCGCTCAGGAGCCGCGCCCCGATGCCCGCCACCGCGCCGGTGGGAAGCTCGCCGACGATGGCGCCGGTCAAGGCGATCGCCACCGCCACCTTGAGTGACGTGAACAGGAACGGCACCGAAGCCGGAAAGCGGAGCTTTCCCAGCACCTGCGCCGTTCCCGCATTATAGGTGCGCATCAGGTCGAGCTGCATGGTGTCGGGCGATGTCAGGCCCTTCACCATGCCGATCGTCACGGGGAAGAAACACAGATACATCGAGATCAGCGATTTCGGCAGGAGGCCGGTGAAGCCGAGCGAGCCCAGCACCACGATCACCATCGGCGCAATGGCCAGGATGGGCACCGTCTGCGAGGCGATGATCCACGGCATCAGGCTTTTCGAGAGAAACGGCACATGCACGATGGCCACCGCCAGCACGATGCCGAGGAGCGAGCCCAGCACGAAACCGAGCAGCGTCGAGGCGAGCGTCACCCAGCCGTGATAGACCAGCGATTTCGGCATCCACGGTTTCACCGTGAACACGCTCTTCCACAGTTCGAGCGCGATCTGGTGGGGCGCCGGGATGACCGGGCGCTGGTCGTTCCAGGCATAGGCCAGCATATTGGAAAAGCCGCCGCCCGCCGCCTCGATCTTGGGGCCGACCACCACCATGTTCATCGGGATGGCGGCCAGATACCAGACCGCCAGGATGGCAAGGCAGATCACCGCCACCGGCAGGGCATGGCCTTCCTGCTTCACCGGGGCCTTTGCGGCGATGGCGGGGGCGGCGCTCACTCAGTCCTCGTAGGAGTGGCCGGCCTTGAGGCCCTCGCGCACCCGGTGGGCGATGGCCAGGAATTCCGGCGTCTCGCGGATGTCGAGGCTGCGCCGCCGCGGCAGGCCCGTGGAAATCACGTCGATGATGCGGCCAGGCCGCGGGCTCATCACCACGATGCGGGTGGAAAGGAACACCGCCTCCGGAATCGAGTGGGTGACGAACACCACCGTCTTGCCGGTACGGTCCCAGAGTTCGAGCAGCTGCTGGTTCAGCTTGTCGCGGACGATTTCGTCGAGGGCGCCGAACGGCTCGTCCATGAGCAGGAGCTTGGGATCGAAGGACAGCGCCCGGGCGATCGACACCCGCTGCTGCATGCCGCCGGACAGCTGCCAGGGATATTTCTTCTCGAAGCCTTTGAGGTTCACCAGTTCAATGTTGCGGGCGATGCGCTCGGCCGGGTTGTCGAGCCCCATGATTTCCAGCGGCAGGCCGATGTTGCGTTCGACGCTGCGCCACGGGTAGAGCGCCGGCGCCTGGAAGACATAGCCATAGGCGCGCTTCAGCCGCGCCTCGCGCGGGCTCATGCCGTTGACGGTGATGGTGCCGGAGGTGGCCTGTTCGAGATCGGCGATGACGCGCAGCAGCGTGGTCTTGCCGCAGCCCGAAGGCCCGATGAAGGACACGAAATCGCCCTCCGCCACCTCCAGGTTCACCTGCGACAGCGCCTGCACCGGCCGGTCCGCCGTTTCGAAAACCAGGCTGAGATCGCGTGCCGAAATCACGGGCGCCGCCAACGCCTCGACTCCCCTGCTGTTCTTGTCCCTTGTCCAAACGCTAACCGCTCTTGACCATCCGATCAAGAATTTAGAGAGTGGCATCATGGCACAGGCCGGTACATCGCCCCGCAACACCCGCATTCAGGCGCAGAACAAGGAACTGATCCTGAAGGCGGCGCTCGAGGTGTTTTCGGCCTATGGTTTCCGGGGCGCCACGGTGGACGAGATCGCCGCCAGTTGCGGCCTCTCCAAGCCGAACCTGCTTTACTATTTCCGGCGCAAGGAAGACATCTACGTCGCGGTGCTGGAACACACGCTGCAGGACTGGCTGGAGCCGTTGCGCAGCCTCGATCCGGCGGGCGAGCCGATCGCCGAGATCACCCGCTACATTCGCGCCAAGCTGCGGCTGTCACGCGACAACCCGAAGGCGTCGCGGCTGTTCGCCAATGAGATCCTGCATGGGGCGGGCGCGATCGGCGGCTATCTGAAGGGTCCGCTGAAACAGCTGGTGGACGAGAAGGCGGCGATCATCCGCCGCTGGAGCGGCGAGGGAAGGCTGGCCGCCGTCGATCCCCATCACTTGATCTTCGCCATCTGGGCCACCACCCAGCACTACGCCGATTTCGACGCCCAGGTGCATGCGGTGACCGGCCATCCGCCCGATCTCATGGCGCGGGCTGAGGACACGCTGATCGCCCTGTTCGTCGACGGGCTGAGGCCGAGGCCCGAGGCTTAGGCTGCCGCCCCTTCCCGTCATGGCGGGGCTTGACCGCAGAACCGTCTTCGCATCCTGATGCAGCATGGCGCGTGGGTACTGCTACATTATGACCAACCGGAAGCGCGGTGTTCTCTATGTCGGCGTTACGTCGGACCTTGCCCGCCGTGCCTATGAACATCGCATGCGGCTGATTGACGGTTTCACCGGCCGGTATGGACTGATCAGACTTGTGCACTACGAGGAGTATCCGCTGATCGTGGATGCGATACGCCGAGAGAAGACCATCAAGCGGTGGTCGCGGGACTGGAAGATCGCGTTGGTGGAGAAAAGCAATCCGGATTGGACGGATCTTTATGATCAGTTGCTGTAGGGTGATGCCACGGTCAAACTCCCCCCTCTCGTCATGGCCGGGCTTGACCCGGCCATCATCACAGACGCTGCCACCCCCTCTCGTCATGGCCGGGCCTGACCCGGCCATCATCACAAGCGCTGCTGCCAAGAAGATGCCACGGTCGAGCCGTGGCATGACGAGTTTGTGGTGGTTTCTCTCCCTCTCGTCATGGCCGGGCTTGACCCGGCCATCATCACAAACACTGCCGCCAAGAAGATGCCACGGTCGAGCCGTGGCATGACGAGGTTGTGGTGGTTTCTCGCCCTCTCGTCATGGCCGGGCCTGACCCGGCCATCATCACAGACGCTGCTGCCAAGAAGATGCCACGGTCGAGCCGTGGCATGACGAGGTTGTGGTGGTTTCTCTCCCTCTCGTCATGGCCGGGCCTGACCCGGCCATCATCACAGACGCTGCCGGCAAGAAGATGCCACGGTCGAGCCGTGGCATGACGATATGAGGACTGCTTGCGCGGCGGCAGAGGCAAACCCCAGCAGCACGCCGCAGCGGAGGTCAGTTCAGCAATCCTCACAGATCGCCGGTCACGCATTTCCGGGCCAGCGCCTTGTATTGCTTTTCGGTGAACTGGATCGGGTTGCCGCCGGCGGACGGGTCCTTTACCGCCATGGCCGCCACCTCGCCCAGCCGCCTGGTGTCGATGCCGATGTCCTTCAGCGCGTTGGGAATGCCGATCTCCTTGCGCAGCGCCAGCACCCATTTGAGGAAGCCGTTGAAGCCGCCCTTGATGCCCAGATAGGCGGCGGCGCGGACGATGTCCTTCTCGATCTTGCGGCGGTTGGCTTTCAGCACATAGGGCATGATGATGCCGTTGAGGAGGCCATGATGCGCGTCATAAAGCCCGCCGAACGGATGCGACAGCGCATGAATGGCGCCGAGCCCGCGCTGGAAGGCGGTGGCGCCCATCGCCGAGGCCACCAGCATGTTGCCGCGCGCGTCGAGGTCACCTGGCTTCTTCACGGCGCGGGCAAGATTGTCCTTGACGAGCCGCATGCCCTCGAGCGCCACGCCCGCCGACCACGGGTGATAGAAAGGCGCGCAGTAGGCCTCGAGATTGTGGGCCAGCGCATCCATGCCGGTGGCGGCCGTGAGCTTCGCCGGCAGGCCCACGGTGAGTTCGGGATCGAGAATCGCCACCTTGGGCATGATGGCCGGGTGGAAGATGATCTTCTTCTCATGGGTGATCGGGTGGGTGATGACGCCGGCGCGGCCAACCTCCGAGCCCGTGCCCGCCGTCGTCGGCACCGCGATGATGGGGGCGATCACCGAAGCGTCCGCCCTGGTCCACCAGTCGCCGATATCCTCGAGTTCGAAGACCGAGATGTTCTGGGCATGCATCAGCGCGATGAGCTTGCCGGTATCGAGGCCAGAACCACCGCCCAGCGCCACCACGCCGTCGTGCTTTCCATCCTTGAAGGCCTTGCAGCCAGCGAGGACATTCTCCTCAACCGGGTTGGGCCGCACATCGGCGAACAGCGCCGCCTTGAGGCCCGCCTTCTTGAGGCTCGCCATGATCTCCGCCGTCATCGGCATGGCGGCAAGCCCCTTGTCGGTCACCAGCAGCGGACGCTTGATGCCGTTGGCCTTGCAGTGATCAGCGAGTTCCCGGACGCGGCCGGCGCCGAACTTGATGGCGGTGGGATAGTTGATGTTGCGGTTCGGAATGGCCATGGCGTTTCTCCTGCTCAGTATCTTTCGAAGCCGCGCTTCAGTTCCAGATCGGTGACGCGGCGGTCGAACTCGAACTGCTCCCATTTGGCGGTGTGCACGTAGTGATCGACCACGTCGCCGCCCAGCGCGCCGCGCAGGAACTTCGAACCGTCGAGCAGTTCCGTGGCCTCGCGCAGCGTCTTGGGAATTTCGCGCAAGCGCCGCGAGGTGTCGTAGATGTCGCCCGAGACCACCGGTTCGAGCTTCATTTTCTTCTCGATGCCGTCGAGCCCCGCGGCGATCAGCGCCGCGAAGGCGAGATAGGGGTTCAGGTCGGCGCCGCCGATGCGGCATTCGACGCGGATCGCCTTGCTCTCCGCCCCGCAGATGCGGAAGCCGGCCGTGCGGTTGTCGAAGCTCCACACCGCGCGGGTGGGCGCGAAGGTGCCGGCCATGAAGCGCTTGTAGGAATTGATGTAGGGCGCCAGGAACCAGGTGATCTCGCCGGCATGGGCGAGCTGGCCTGCCAGATAGTGCTGCATCATCGCCGACATGCCGTGGTCCTGCTTCTTGTCGAGAAACAGCGGCTTGCCGTCCAGGGACCACAGCGACTGGTGGATATGGGCGGAATTTCCGGCCATGCCATAGTCCCACTTGGCCATGAAGCTGACGGACTTGCCAAGGCCATAGGCGATTTCCTTGGCGCCGTTCTTGATGATGGCGTGGCGGTCCGCCATGTCGAGCGCCTCGGCGTATTTGACGTTGATCTCCTCCTGGCCCGGGCCCCATTCGCCCTTGGAGTTCTCGACCGGAATGCCGGCCCCGGCGAGGCCGTTGCGCAGCGCCCGCATGTAGGACTCTTCCTTCGAGGTCTGCAGGATGTGGTAATCCTCGATGTAGTAGCCGGCGGTCTTGAGGTTGCGGTAGCCCTTCTGGTGCGCGGTCTCGAAGGAATCGTCGAACAGGAAGAATTCGAGCTCGGAGGCCATGTATGCCTTCATCTTCATCGCGGCCAGGCGCTTCAGCTGCTTTTTCAGCATGGCGCGTGGCGAATGCGGCACGTCTTCATGGCTGTGGTGGTCGAGCACGTCGCAGATCACCAGCGCCGTGCCGGGAAGCCACGGCGTGCGGCGCAGCGTCGCGAGGTCGGGCTTCAGAACGAAATCGCCATAGCCCTTTTCCCAGCTGGTGGCCTTGTAGCCGGGCACCGGCTCCATCTCGATATCGACGCCCAAGAGATAATTGCAGCCATGGGTTTCCTCGTATCCGCCATCGGCGAAATACTTCGCGTGGAAGCGCTTGCCGACGAGGCGGCCCTGCATGTCCACCATCGCCGCCACCACGGTGTCGATGGCGCCGGATTTCACCTCGGCCTTCAGTTGCTCCAGTGTCAGCATGCCGTCGCTCATCGCCGTCCTTCTCCCTTTTGCCCCTATGCCGCCGCGGCCTGGATCAGCGGCACGGACAGCCGCTGGGCCCATTCATCCTGCCCGCGGCCATCCGCCACCAGGTCGTTGCGAATCTCGATCATGGCATGCGGCAGGCCGCGTGCGAAGCCATGCAGGTTGAGGGTGTGCATCACCCCGTCCTTCGGACCATAAGGCTCGTTCAGCCGGGCGTCGATATTGGGAAAGCTCTTGATCAGCCTGGTGGCGAGCGCCTGGTCCCGGTCGTGCAGGATGCCGAGCTCCACGCTGCGCCGGTTACCCTTGTAGACGGGCGTGAAACTGTGGATCGAGACAATGAGCGTCTTCATGCCGGCCGCGGCCCGCGCATCGAGAAGCCGCGAAACGCCGTCGTGGAAGGGCCGGTAGATGCCGTCGATACGGGCCAGCCGTTCCGCGGCCGAAAGCCCCTTGTTGCCGGGAATAACGGTCAGTTCGCTCACCTCCGGCATGGCGCCGGGCGATTCGGGCGGGCGGTTGCAGTCATAGGCCAGCCGCGAATAGCGCTGCAGCGCCAGCGGCGCATCCATCAGGCGGGAGAGCAGCCGCGCCACGGGTTCCGCCCCGATGTCCCAGGCGATGTGACGCTCAAGCTCGGCGCCGGGGAGGCCCAGCGTGCCGAGGCGCCGCGGCATCCGGCGGGAAGCGTGCTCGCAGATCAGCACGAAGGGCGAGCGGCCCTCGGCGTTCACGGTCTGGAAGGGGCTTTCTTCATCTTCCTCGAGCAGCGCTGGCATGCGCCGGATCTCCCGGATGTCCGTATCTGAACAGATAATTTCAGATTGAGACTGCACTGTCAATTTCGTTACAATGCCGGCAGACGAGGAAGAACACCCGATGCCGCCGCAACGTTCGATGACGGTCGCCGAGAGGCTGCGAATGATGTCCGGCAAGCTCACCGCCGCCGAGGCGAAGCTGACCGCCGCGCTGTTCGCCAGCTATCCCGTGGCGGGGCTGGGCAGCATCACCGATTTCGCGCGCGCTGCCGGCGTGTCAACGCCTTCGGTGCTGCGGCTCGCGAAGAAGCTTGGCTTTGCGGGCTTTCCCGCCCTGCAGGAGGCGCTGCGGGCCGAGCTTGCCGCCCAGCTGCAGAACCCGATCGCCAAGCATGCGCGCTGGGCGGCGGAGGCGCCGGATACGCACATCCTCAACCGCTTCGCCAAGGCCGCGATGGAGAATCTCTCGGGCTCCCTGAAGCTGATGGACCACCGCGCCTTCGATGCGATCGTGGCGCTGCTCGCCGACCGCAAGCGGCGCATCCACATCGGGGGCGGGCGCATCACCGGCGCCATCGCGCAGTACCTCGCCATTCACCTGCAGATGGCCCGGCCGGGCGTGGGGCTGGTGCCCGCCGCACCCGCCGCCTGGCCGACCTGCCTCCTCGACATCGGACGGAACGACGTGCTGCTGCTCTTCGACATCCGCCGCTATGACGCCCGCATGCTCGATTTTGCCGCTTCCGCCAAAGAGCGGGGCTCAAGAGTCGTGCTGATTACCGACCAGTGGATTTCCCCAATCGCGAGACTCGCCGTGCATTCACTTCCGCTCCGCATCGAAGCCCCATCAAGCTGGGACTCCAACATCG
>NZ_JBJTER010000201.1:0-18716 GCF_046093005.1 Aestuariivirga sp. | reverse complement strand
CGCTCCCTATCCCCCACCCACCCGCTGGGGCCGTGCCAGGCCCGTTCGGCTGACGCTGCCACGGGCGGCGCCGCTTGGCGCCGCCGCCACACTGTTGGCGCTGACGCGGCCCTGGCAGCGGGTTTTCCTCTCCGCGGGACCTTCTCTCCTCCCCGCGCCGCGCCGCGCCGCGCTGCTCATGGCAAGGCCCATGCGGTTGGTTGCGGCATCGGCATCGTTCAGCGCATGCCAGATCGTCACGGCGAGTGTCGGCGGCTGGGTGGGGCCCAGCACAAGCGCCATGTCCACCACCGTCGCGCCATAGACGAACACGATCACCAGTGGCCAGCGCAAGTCATGCAGCAGTTGCGGCAGCACAATCCGCAGCCAGGCGGAACCCGCGCCATGGCCGAGGCTGGCGGCGGCGCGGCATTCCTGCGCCAGCCGGCCCGCCGCATCGCCCCGCGCCAGCGCGGCGACGGCCGCGGTGAGCAGGAAGGGGAGTTCCTTCAAGGCCAGTGCGGCGGTCAGCGATACACCCCACGGGTCCTGCACGGTGATCCAGCCGGGCGGCGCATCACCGCCCGCCACCAGCCGGGCAATCAGGCCCGAGGGCATGATCAGAAAACCAAAGCCAATCGCGAAGGCCAGATGCGGCAAGGCCAGTCCCGCCGCCGCCAGGCCACGCACCATCCGCTGTGCCGGAAGCCCCGCAAGAACCACCACGGCCATCGCCAGCGCCAGCAGCGTGGCGATGCCGCCTGTTAACACCGAAAGAAGGAGGCCCGGCCATAATTGCGGATGGCTGAAAAGCATGTGCCAACCGTCAGCGTCCACCGCCGCCGGGGCCAGCATCGCAACTGACAAGACAAATGGCAGAACCCACAGCACAATTGTGGGCAGGGCGCCGCCGGCGGCGGTCAGGCGCCGTAGCGTTCGAGCCATGCCGCCTCGATCAGCGGAACCCAGCTGCCATGGGGCTCAGGGATGGCGGCTGCCGGCATGGAGACCGCGCCCGGCGCCTCTCCCCCTTTGAACAGCGCCTTGTCGGCGGGTGTCAGTTTCGCAAGGTCGAGCACTGTCGGATCGCCCCAAACGGCAAGATCCGCCTTGCGTGCCTGCGCCTCCGGCGACAGCAGGAAATTGGCGGTAGCCCGCGCGGCCTGCGTGGCGCGGGAATTGACCGGGATCGCCACAAAATGCGTGTTGCCGATGCTGCCGCCGCGGTTTTGCCAGGCGATGGTGGTGGCGGGCAGGGTTCCCGTTGCCACGAGATTGGCGGGCTCGTTGGGGTTGAAGGTGAGGCCGATCAGCAATTCGCCATCCGCCACCATCTGTGTGACCTGCGCCTGCGACTGCGGAAACTGCTTGCCCTGCCGCCACAGATGGGGGTGCAGCGCATCGAGAAAACTGAACAGCGGCTGTGCCGCAGCAAGAAAATCCTGCTTGCCGATTTTGGCGCCGAGCTGCGCGCGCGAGGCCATGGTTTCGACCAGCGCCTGCTTCAAAAATGTGGTGCCGTGAAAATCCGGTGGCGCCGGATAGCTGACGCGGCCGGGACTTTTTCGCGCCAGATCGAGAAGTTCGAGCATTGACAGTGGCGGCGCTGAGAGCTTCGCGCCATCGGCGAAGAAGGTGAGCTGCGCCATGCCCCAGGGCGATTCCAGGCCCTCGGTGGCTTCGGCAAAATCAATCCGCGTCGTGGGTTTGCCGCGCGTATCCACCAGCGTGAAATTCGGCAGGTCTTCGGCGAACGGGCCAAACAGCAGCCGCTCTTCTTTCATCACCCGGAAATTCTCGCCATTGATCCAGATAAGGTCGGCGCTGCCCGGCTTGCCCGCCGCCACCTCGTCACGCACCCGGCGCACGGCCTCTGCCGTGTCGGCCAGTTTCACATGGATGAGCGTGATGCCATGGCGCTGCTGCAGCTCCGCGGCCATCCAGGCGATATAGGCGTTGATCTGCGGTGAGCCCGCCCAGGCGTTGAAGTAGACGGTCTGTCCCCGGGCTTCGGCCAGGATGCCGTCCCAGCCCTGCGCAGCCCGCGCCACGCCCAGAAACGGCATGCTTGCCAGCAGCTGCGCAAGGCTGCGGCGGGTGAGAGCGGATTTCATAGCCGATGGCTCCATGGCGGCCCTGCTGTGAAGGAGAATGGCCAGAAAGTGAAATCAGTTTGCCGTGATCATCGGGCGGGGTGCCAGGCGCGTGCCGCTGGGGCAGATTTTTCGACGATGCTAAAGCCATTGACCGGAATGGTGACGGCGGGGCTCCAGTCTTCTCCCGGCCAGCGCACCAGCAGTTCCGCCTTGTCGGCCGGGCCGATGCCGGCGTGAATCCAGCCTGCATGGCCTGACACATGGCCGCCGCCGGAGGTGATCTCGCGCCGTTGCGCACCGGCGTCCGTCCTGACTTCGACGATGGCGCCGATGGCGTCGCGGTTGGGCCCGGCCTGGCTTAGCCAGATTGCAACCCAGTTGCCGGCCTCCGGCGTGGCGTTGCGCCAGATTTCGGCCTTGCTGTTGCGGTTGACCACCAGGAGATCGGCAAGGCCGTCGAGGTTGAAATCCACCACCGCCCCGCCGCGCGCCTGCGCGATGCTGGCCACACCAGCCTTGTCCGCCATTTCGGCGAACTTGCCGTCTGGCCCCTGCACAAGAAGATTGTTGGGGTCCTTCATGGCGAAGTCCGGCATCTCGGAGACATTGCCCTTGGCCACGAACAGGTCCACCCGGCCGTCGTTGTTCACGTCCTGAAACTCCGTGTGCCAGGCGGTGGACGGCTTCAGATCATCGCCCATGAAAGGCCGGTGCGCGGTCACACCCATCGGCCAGGCGACATCCTTGTAGGAAGGCTTCGGCGGGGAACCATCCCTGGGCGGAGCGGCCAGGGTTTGCAGCTTGTTGTCGGCCATCGAGGTCAGGAAATATTCCTGGTAGCCGTCATGGTCGAGGTCATAACCGGCGATTCCCATGCCCCAGATGCGCAGATAGCGCCAGCCGTCCTGCTTGCCATAGAGGGTGGGCGGCTTGCCCGGCGGCACCCGCCACATCTGCTCCTGCCCGCCCTCGTAGTATTCCCGGTCATTCGAAACGCGCAGATCGGCAGCGCCCGAATTGCTCCAGTCGGTGAACAGCATGGAAAGCGGGCAGTAGCTCGGCGTCAGCGGCAGTGGCGGCGCGAAGCCCTTGCCGCCCGGGACTGGGCGATGCAGCCAGTTCGGTGTGCAGGAACCCCAGGGCTCCAGCTCTTCGTTGCGGTCGATGTAATTGCCGATGGCGATGCTGGGCCATGAAGCGCCCTTCTCCCAGATCGCCGCGAAGGCGGTGGACCAGGCATCGCCGCCATTGAAGCCCCAGGCCTCATTGGCCCGCGAGAAGCGGCACTGGCCCTCGCCTTTCATGACGAGGTTCTCGCCCACCCGCAGCACCACCACGTCCATGATGCCGTCGCTGTCGATGTCGATGGGGTAGGCGCCGGTGACGGCGTCGAATTCAAGCCCGCTCTGCTTTCTGGCGAAGGACAAAGGCCCGCCGCGCCTGCCGGTGTTGACGTAGAAATGCGCCGGCTTCTCGCCACCCGCCAGCAGCATGTCGGGAAAGCCGTCATCGTTGCAGTCGAACACCGCGGCCCCGCCGCCCACCATATATTGCCACTCGCCTGAATAGACGCTGTCGATGCCGGACGTTGCCGTTTCATCAATGAAGCGCGGAACCAGCGGCGGCTCTGCGGCATATGCCTGGACCGTCAGCGCTGAAAGGGCGAGCGCAACCGCCCGCCTTCTCACGTGGAACTCCGGGTGCGCAGCGCCAGCGCATGCTGGCCGATGCAGCGGCCCTGCGCGAGGCCTTGTTCGATGGCGGCGCGGAAATGAATGCCGCCATAGAGCCGCGAGATGCCGGCTTCCCGCGCTGCCTCCTCGAAGCTCGCAAATTTGCGCGGCGCGAGGCCATCGCGCTCATGGGTACGGTCAATAAAGGCGAAGTTCCCGCCATAAAGGCCGGTCAGCACCACCGCTGCCGCACCCGACTGCGTGCTGTGGCCGCTTGGATATTCCGGAAATGGCGGGGTGATCAGAACGGGCTCCCACTTCGGGTCGATCAGCTTCTTGATGTAGGTGACCGGCCGCAGCAGATTGTATTGATACTTGGCGTTCCAGCAGCCGATGAAGCCGTCGGCCACCGCGACGCCCAGACGCATCAGCACCTCGGCCGACTTGTCGAGGCTGGCGTTCTCGCCGGACAGGATATCGAGCGCGATCGCCATCCAGTGTCCGGGCGGAGTGGGCGACAGCATCGGATCGTCCGACCAGAAGCGCGCGATCTTTTCCTGTTCCGGCGTCAGGTTCTTCACCGTCCGGTAGACCTCCAGCGCTTCCTTGAAGAAGGCGGAAGAAGGGTCCTCGCTATAGGCGGGCGGTGGCGGCAGCGGGCAGGAGGCGCCATTCGGCATGGCGAAGCTGCGGTTGTTGCCCCAGCCCGGCAGCAGTGGAAACTGCTGCTGGCGGATGGCGCTGGTGGGAACCCAGCTGCCGGGCGCCTTGGCCAGCGCATAATCGAGCGGAAAGCCCATGTTCTCGATCACCGCGCCACCGTCGCCCGCTGACCAGGCGAGTATGGCGGCGGTCAGCTCCTCGCCATAGGCCAGGCTCCGCGCCGTCACATCTTCGGGCACGCCGGCCAGCGCCTCGGCTTTGAATTTCTTTTCGGCCGCCGCCATCACCCGCTGCCCGGTGGGCCCGGTGTTGCCGAAGAACGCCTTCACCGCCGAAGCCATCACACAGTGGATGATCACCTGGTCATTGTAGCGTTCACCCGCCTTGCGTCCCGGCAGACCTGACAAGGCGTTGAGCTGGCCCTCGAGCGAGACCAGCGAGGTTGAGCCGGATGCCACCGCCTGATAGGCGGCGACACCGAGATAGGCGAAGGACCGGCTGGCCACCGGCGGCGAATAGGTGGGCGTGTGGCGGACCAGCCGCAGCACAAGCCGATACCATTGGCGGAGAATATCCCCTGCTTCGGCATCGGCTTGCTGTGCGGAAGCAGCAGGGCGCCAGGATGCCCAGGCTGCCGCGGCAGCGGTGGCCCGCAGCATGGTCCGGCGTGAGAGGATCATGCGATTTCCTCCAGTTCCCGGGCCCGCCGCGCCGGCGGGCCATGGGCGAAGACCTCGCGGTCGACATGGCGCAGCGCCAGGGCGATGGTGCCGGTGATAATCATATCGGTATCGATCGGCACCACTTCGATCTCGACATTGCGGCGCAACTCCTCGACCACGCCGTCGGCCAGTGCGCGCTCGAGGCCCGGCATGATCAGCGGCATGGCCCGGGTGCCCGGCCCCGCCAGCACGATGCGCGACGGCGTGAGAAGGGCGATGAGACGGGCCAATCCGAAGCCCAGCGCCTCTCCGGCCTTGGCATAGGCGTCGCGGGCCATCGGCTCACCGCGTCCGGCGGCTGCTTCCAGTGACAGCATTTCGGCTTCCGGGATGGCGTTGAAAGATGGTGGGCGCGTGGCTGCCTCGCCGGAGGCCCAGCGCAGCAGGCTGTAGTCCGCCGCATAGGCCTCGACACAGCCGCGCCGCCCGCAGCGGCACAAGGGTCCGTCCGGCAGGTGGTTCATGTGGCCGAATTCGGCGGCGGCGCCGGTGGGCCCGTGATAGACCTGCCCGTTGACGATCAGCCCCATGCCCACGCCATAGCCGATGAACACCACCGCCGCGGTTCCGCCATAGCGGGCGCGGTCGGCGCCGATCAGGCCCTCGGCCATCATGTTGGCGTCATTGGCCATGCTGCAGGCAATGCCGAGGCGGTCCTGGATGATCGCCGATACCGCGATGTTGCGGCTCCGGAAGGCGGGGCTCCACACCACCGTGCCCAGCCGTGAATCGGCGACACCCTGCACCGCGATGCCGATGCGGGCCACGCGGCCTGCGGGCACTTGCGCTTTGGCGAGCAGGGCGGCGATCTCATCCGCCACCAGCCGTCCGAAGGCCTTGGGGTCAGCATCATAGGTGGCGGTGCGCGCCCTGCGCCTGGCCGTCACCTGGCCGCGGCCGTCGGCCAATGCCAGTTCAATGCCGTCGATCGATAGCTTGACCGCGACCACATGCGTCGATTTCGGGTTGATGTCGATGTGGGTCAGCGGCCGGCCGCGGCGGTGTAGGTTCTCAGCCGGCGCCTGCGGCTCGCCTGCCTCCTCCAGGATGCCGTCGGCGATGAGTTGCGAAGAGATCGAGGTGATCGAGGCGGGCGACAGCCCGGTCTGGCGGCCGAGTTCGACGCGCGCCAGCGGCCCATGCTGACGCAGCGCCTCGATCAGCAGAAGACGGTTCTGCCGCCGCACCAGATCGCTGTCCGCCTTTTCCCGCATGCCATCCTTTCGCAGCGCAACAAAATCTGCTGCACCGCAAAACAAATTTATTTTGTTCTCATGTTGACTCGGCTGGCGCTTTGCTGCAACATTTTTTTAGACGCCGAAATAAAACAATCGATCGTCCAGAGCCGGGGGTTTCCGTGCGGTGGCGTCAAGCCGCCTCAGGGAGGCGTCTCATGGAAACCGCTCAGGCTTGGAGGAGGACCCTATATGTTTCGCAAGATCATGACCATGGCGGCGGGTGCGCTGGTGCTCGGCCTGTCCACCCTGTCGGCGGAAGCCGCGGGCAAGAACATCTGCGTGTCCTGGAAGACCTTCCAGGAAGAGCGCTGGAAGACCGACGAGGCGGCTATCAAGGCTGTCGTGGAGGCGGCTGGCAACAAGTACTTCTCGGCTGACGCGCAAGGCTCTGCCGCCAAGCAGCAGGCTGACATCGAGGGCCTGATCACCCAGGGCTGCAACGTCATTCTGGTCGTCGCCTTCGACTCCGACGCCATCCTCCCGGCCTTCCAGGCCGCGGCTGATGCCGGCGTCAAGATGATCTCCTATGACGTGCTCGTCGAGCATCCCGACGCGCTCTATGTGACCTTCGACAACGTGGGCGTCGGCCGTCTGATGGCCAAGACCATGCTCGAGAAGGGCAAGCAGGAAGGCGACTTCGCCTTTATCAAGGGCGACAAGGGCGACCCGAACGCCACCTTCCTGTTTGAAGGCATCATGGAAGTGCTGAAGCCCAACATGGACGCAGGCAAGATCAAGAATGTCTGCGAAACCTTCACGGACGGCTGGAAGCCGGACGCTGCCCAGAAGAACATGGAGCAGTGCCTGACCTCGGTGAACAACAAGGTCGATGCCGTGATCTCGCAGAATGACGGCATGGCTGGCGGCGTGGTTGCCGCTCTCGAGGCCCAGGGTCTCGCCGGCACCGTTCCGGTCACCGGCCAGGACGGCGACAAGGCCGCGCTGAACCGCGTGGCGCTTGGCACCCAGCTGGTCTCGGTGTGGAAGGACTCGCGCGTGCTCGGCAAGGCTGCCGCCGAATTCGCCAACATGATCGCCGATGGCAAGGCCGCGACCGAAATTCCGGGCGTCGGCAAGTTCTCCGGCGGCGCCAAGGGCGTTGAAGTGAACGCCGTGCTGATCGCGCCGAACCCGATCACCAAGGACAACCTGAACGACGTCATCGACGGCGGCTGGGTGACCAAGGAAGAAGTCTGCGCCGGCGTGGCCGCGGGCTCGGTTGCCGCCTGCAATTGATCTGCCGTTGAAAAACGGCATGTCTTGACGCAGCATTGCCCGCGCCACTCCCATGGGGTGGCGCGGTTTTCGTTTCACCAGAGAAGATGCGCGAAGATAGGCGCACGGCAACCGATTTGCGTTGAGGGGGCTTCGCGATGGCTGTGACCGACAATAACCAATCTCCGGCCTTGGCCGAGGAAGGGCCGCTGACGCGTTTCCTGCGCGCCACCGAAATCGACTCGCGGATGCTGGGTATGATTTTCGCCCTGCTGGTCATCTGGGTCGGTTTCGATGTCGCCAGCGCCTTCATCCGCGGCGGCGAGGGGCTGTTGGGTGGAACCTTCCTCACGCCCCGTAACCTTTGGATTCTGTTGGTTCAGACGTCCTCCATCGCGGTGATGACCACCGGCATGGTGCTGATCATCGTGATGCGCCATATCGACCTCTCGGTAGGCTCGATCCTCGGTTTCACCGCGGTCTGCATCGGCACCATGCAAGTCTATTGGCTGGGGCCGCTTCTGGGCGTCGGCCATCCGGCGATCTGGATTGTCACGCTCTTTCTTGGGCTGGCGCTCGGCGGGGCCATCGGTGCTTTTCACGGCACCCTGATCGCCTATCTCGGCATCCCATCCTTCATCGTAACGCTCGGCGGCCTGATCGTCTGGCGCGGCGCCGCCTGGTCGGTGATCCGCGGCGAGACGGTTGCGCCGATGGACAAGAACTTCAAGCTGATCGGCGGCGGCATCTCCGGCATCACGCCGGGCTCGATCGGCGCCACCGCGAGCTGGCTACTCTGTATCTTGATCTGCCTTGCGATTATCGCCCTCATCATCAACGGCCGCCGGCAGCGGCGCAGGTTCAATTTTGCGCTTCGGCCGATTTGGGCGGAGTATTTTCTTGCCGTCGCCGGATGCCTGGCGGTGCTCGGCGTCACCTGGATGGTCAATTCCTACTATTGGCCCAAGGGAGTTGTCGACCGCTGGGCGCAGCAAACCGGCGTGACCGTGCCCCCGGAGGGACTCAACATCGCTTTTGGCTATTCGATCCCCGTTCTTATTGCCTTGGGCATCGGTATCGGCATGACCTTCCTCGCCAACCGCACGCGGTTCGGCCGTTACATCTACGCCATCGGCGGCAATCCGGAGGCCGCCGAGCTGGCGGGCATCAACACCCGCAAGATCACGGTTCTTGTATTCACCCTCATGGGCATGCTGGCGGCTGTGTCGGCCTCGATTTCCGCGGCGCGGCTCGATTCCGCCACCAACGCGCTGGGCCAGTTCGACGAGCTCTACGTGATCGCCGCCGCCGTCATCGGCGGCACGTCCCTCGCCGGCGGGCTTGGCACGATTTATGGCGCGATGCTCGGCGCACTCGTCATGCAGTCGCTGCAATCGGGCATGACGTTGCTCAATTTCGAATCCGCCACCAAGGACATGGTGGTGGGCTGCGTTCTGGTCTTCGCGGTCTGGATCGACCAGGTCTACCGCCGCACCGTGAAATGATGGGAGAACCCGCATGAGCTCCAGGTCAGCACACAAGCATCCCGCCCACGGCGAGCGGGCCGGCCCGCCGCTGATCGAGATGCGCGACATCTCGATCGCCTTCGGCGGCATCAGGGCGGTGGACCACGCCTCGGTCGATCTCTATCCCGGCGAGGTGGTGGGCCTGCTCGGCCACAACGGCGCCGGAAAGTCGACCCTTATCAAGATTCTCTCCGGCGCCTACAAGCGCGATCATGGCGAGGTGTTCATCAACGGCGAGAAGGTCGAGATCAACAACCCGCGTGACGCCAAGGCGCTTGGCATCGAAACCATCTATCAGACGCTGGCGCTGGCGGATAATGTTGACGCCGCCGCGAACCTCTATCTCGGGCGCGAGCTGCGCACCCGCTTTGGCACGCTCGACGACGCCGCGATGGAGGCTGAGTGCCGCAAGGTGATGGGCCGCCTCAACCCCAATTTCCGCCGCTTCAAGGAGCCGGTGAAGGCGCTGTCCGGCGGCCAGCGCCAGTCGGTGGCCATCGCCCGCGCCATCCATTTCAACGCCCGCATCCTGATCATGGACGAGCCGACCGCCGCGCTCGGCCCGCAGGAAACGGCGCAGGTGGGCGAACTCATCAAGCAGCTCAAGGCCGAGGGCATCGGCATCTTCCTGATCAGCCACGACCTGCATGACGTGTTCGATCTCGCTGACCGCCTCACCGTGATGAAGAACGGCCGTGTGGTGGGCACCGCGCGCACCAGCGACGTCGACCATGACGAGGTGCTTGGCATGATCATCGCCGGCAAATGCCCGCCTGCCGCCGTCCCGGGGCCGGGGGCGCTGCAGGGCGCGGCCTGACGCCCGTGACGGCCTTCGACGTCGTCGCCATCGGCGAGCCGCTCTATGAACTGAACCGTCAGCCGGCTGGCTATTTTCTCCCGGGCTTCGGCGGCGACACGCTGAACGTCGCCATCGCCGCGGCGCGGCTCGGCAGCCGCTGCGCCTACATCACGAGGCTCGGCGCCGACATCTTCGCCGATGAGTTAGGCGAGCTCATGCGCCGCGAAGACATTGCCATGACGGGCATTCGCCGTGACGCCGCCGCGCCGACCGGCCTCTATTTCGTCACCCATGGGCCGCAAGGGCATGTCTTCACCTACCGCCGAAAGGGCTCGGCGGCGAGCCTGATGACCCCGGCTGACCTCGACGAGACGCTGATCGCCAGCGCCGGCTTCCTGCACGCCTCCGGCATCAGCCAGGCGATCAGTGCCAGTGCCGCCGAAACCGTGTCCGCTGCCATCGCCATCGCCAGGGCGCACGGCGTCAGGGTTTCCTTCGATACCAATTTCCGCCCGAAGCTGTGGACCGCGGCGGCCGCCCGCGGGCCGATCGAGTCCGCGGCGGCGCAGGCCGATGTTCTGAAGACGTCAGCGGAGGATTGCCAGGCGCTGATCGGGCTTGTGGCGCCGCGGGACATCGCAACACATTTCCTGGCGCTCGGCTCGAAAGCCGTGATCGTCACGCTGGGCAAGGACGGCGCCTTGGTTGCGACGGCGGCGGGCGCCGTGCGTGTGCCGGGCCGCCAGGTTGATGCCGTCGACGCCACGGGTGCGGGCGATGCCTTCACCGGCGCTCTTCTCGCCGAACTGGCGCGTGGCGCGCCGCTTGCCGAAGCCGCCTTCTTCGCTAATGCCGCGGCGGCGCTCTCGACGCTGGGTTATGGCGCCATCGCGCCGCTGCCGCGCCGGCCCGCGGTTGAGGCAGCGCTTGCCGCCGGCGATTGATCTGAATCAAGGCCGGTTTTGGCCCGCGCCCTGAAAAGGGCTGCGAGTTTCAGGAAAGCCGCCAGTTCATGTCCGACGCGCGCGTCAAAGAGAGCGTGAATCCGCTTGCGAGGAACCCGCTGGATGTGCTCGCCAGCGCTCATGCCTTGCAGTCCGAGATGTGCGATGCCATGGAGCGGATCGCCGATGGCCTGCCCGACGAGGTCGATCGCCGCCTGTGTGCCCGGGTTGCCTCCTGCCTGCAGTTCGATCTGCCTCTGCATCATCACGATGAGGAGGCCTGTCTGTTTCCCATCCTCCGCAACCGGGCCTTGCCTGAAGATCGCGTCGATAAGGTTATCGAACGGCTGGCCAGCGAACATGAGTCAGACAATGACTTTGCCTCCGAAATCTCCGAGGCGCTTGAGCTTCTGGCGCAAGGCGGCCGTCCGGACAATCCGGACATGCTGGGCTACATGCTGCGCGGTTTTTTCGAGCGCTACCGGCGTCACATGCTCTGGGAAAACGCCTTGGTCTTGCCGCTCGCCCGTCTGCGCCTGAATCCGGACGATCTGGCGGCGTTGCAGGCCCGGATGAGCGAAAACCGGCGCCAGGCCGGGTGAGTCTGGCGGCCCGCGCCGGTTGAGCATTCATAGTTTACGAAGTATTTAGATCGCTTATCTCCAGCTTGGCACAAACTTTCCTTCCTAGCTTGCCCCTTACAGCACTACGGGAAGGAGGCACAGGAATGATGCTTGCTCGCATAACTGGATGGGCGTGGCCCGCTTGCAACCGGCCTCGGCGTCCGCGCGGCGCCCCGTTGCTGGCGGGATGACCGACTCAATGTCCGAATCCTGCGATATCACCGTACTTAGACTCAGGTCCTCGCTGGATCTGACCTCCATGGAAGAACTCCTGCGCGACCTCAAAAAGGCCCGCAATACCGCCGTGGTGCTTGAGGCGGGCGAGGTTTCCCGGGTCTCAACGATCGCCCTACAGGCGCTACTCTCCGCGTGGATGACCTGGAAATCCGACGGGCACGATTTCCATGTGGCCTCCGCGTCTTCCACGCTGCTCGAAGCAGCCAATCTCCTCGGCTTCCCGCCGGACTTTCTCCAGGGCGAAGGACTTTCCTCATGACTGCAACGATCCTGACTGTCGACGATTCCCGGACCATGCGCGACATGCTGCGCATGGCCCTCACCGATGCCGGCTTCCGCGTGATCCAGGCGGAAGACGGGCTGCATGGCCTCGATGTTCTCCGCCAGGAGATGCCGCAGGTCGTGATCACCGACATCAACATGCCCCGCATGGACGGCTTCGGCTTCATCGAAGCTGTCCGCCAGGACGCGAAATACCGGGGCGTGCCCATCCTGGTTCTCACCACCGAGAGCGACGACGACAAGAAGATGCGCGCCCGGCGCGCCGGCGCCACCGGATGGATCGTCAAGCCCTTCGACCCGGTGAAGCTGGTCGCCGCCATCCGCCGCGTCGCCGCCTGACGGGAGCCATTCATGGACCCGATGGCCGAAATCCGCCTGACCTTCTTCCAGGAATGCGAGGAGCAGCTCGCCGCCCTTGAGAATGGCCTCATGGGTATGCAGGAAGGCAACTCCGATTCCGAACTGGTCAACGCGGTGTTTCGCGCCGTGCATTCGATCAAGGGCGGCGCCGGAGCCTTCAAGCTTAACGCGCTGGTGAGTTTCGCGCATGTCTTCGAAACGGCGCTCGACAAGGTGCGTTCCGGGGCGCTGACGCCGGACACCGATGCGATGAAGCTGTTCCTGAGGGCTGCGGATGCGCTTGCGGATCTGGTCGCCACCAGCCGTGACGGCGCCGTCACCGACACCGCCCACTATGCTGCCATCGAAGAGGAATTCAATGTCCTGATCGGCGCTGCCGCCAGCGACGCGGGGGAGGATGACTTCGAGGGTGTGGACTTCGCGCCGGTCACCACGTCCTTTGACACTGGCGAAGAGCCGGCCGAGGAAGGCCCGCCGCTCAATGTCTTTGTTATCAAGTTCCGGCCGTTGCGTGAGCTGTTCAGCAAAGCCAACGATCCTCTCGCCTTGTTCCGTGAGCTGGCGCGCCTTGGCAAGGTGACGTGCCAGTGCGATCTCAAGAACCTGCCGTTCCTCGACACCATCGAGCCGGAAGACAGCTATCTCTCCTGGGAACTCCGCATCGAAACCCCGAGCGGCATGGCCGACGTCAGGGAAGTCTTCGACTTCGTCGACGGCGACTGTGACCTTTCGATCGCGCCCGGCGCAGCAGCTGGGTTTGGCGAGCCTTCCGCCGCGCAAGTCCAGCCAGACAAGATCGCCGCCACCAAGAAGCCGAAGGAAGAAAAGCTGAACGCGGTCTCCGATCTTCCCGCTGCTGCAGCGCCGCTCGCGGCGGTGGAGCCCGATCAGGCGCCGCAAGCCAAGGCCACGCCCGCGAAGACAGCCGTGCAGCCGACGATCCGCGTCGATCTCGACCGCGTCGACCGGTTGATCAATCTGGTGGGCGAGCTGGTCATCAACCAGGCGATGCTCACCCAGCGCGTTCTTCATTCCAGCCATGTCCGCGACCGCGAGGTGACCAGCAGCCTTGAGGAATTGGAGCGCCTCACCCGCGAGATCCAGGAAAGCGTCATGGCGATTCGCGCCCAGCCGGTCAGGCCGCTGTTCCAGCGCATGTCGCGCATTGTGCGCGAAGTGGCGGACGCCACCGGCAAGGATGTCCGCCTGCGCACCGACGGCGAGGCCACGGAGGTCGACAAGACGGTGGTGGAGCTGCTCGCCGATCCGCTGACCCACATGATACGCAACGCTGTCGACCATGGCCTCGAAACGCCTGACCAGCGGGCTGCCGCCGGCAAGACTCCGGAGGGCACCGTCCGGCTTGCCGCGGCGCACCGTTCGGGCCGCGTCATCATCGAGGTGAGCGACGACGGCGCCGGTATCGACCGTCCACGCGTGCTGCAGAAAGCCATCTCCAACGGGCTGGTGCCACCGGATTCGCAGCTCAACGACAGCGAGATTGACAATCTTCTGTTTCTCCCGGGCTTCTCCACGGCCCAGTCCATCTCCAGCATTTCCGGCCGCGGCGTTGGCATGGATGTCGTCAAGCGGTCGATTCAGGCGCTGGGCGGCCGCATCTCGATCGCCTCATCGCCGGGGCAGGGCTCGACCTTCACCCTTAGCCTGCCGCTCACCCTCGCGGTGCTTGACGGCATCGTCGTCACGGTAGATGAACAAACCTATGTGATCCCGCTGACCGCCATCGTCGAGACCGTGAAGCATGAGCAGTCGCGCATTCACTACGTTGGCGATCATTCATTCGTGCTGCGCGTGCGCGATGTGCTGGTGCCGCTGATCGATGTCGGCGCCGAGCTCGGCGTCCGGCCGCCCGCGACGGAGGTCAGGTCAGGCGTCGCCATCCTGATCGAAACCGCCAACGGCAGCCGCAGCGCGCTGCTCGTCGACAATATCCAGGACCAGCGCCAGGTGGTGATCAAGAGCCTCGAGACCAACTACAAGCGTGTCGAAGGCATCGCCGCCGCCACCATCCTGGGCGACGGGCGCGTCGCGATGATCCTCGATGTCGATGCGCTGGTTGGCTCACGCCATCATGACTGGAATCCATCTGAAGTACCCTTTGCAAGAGCGAGCTGATTCATGATCGAGAAATCCCCAACCGACCTTGCCCGTGAAGCGGAGTTCGTGGCCTTTCGTTCTGGCGGCCTGGAGTTCTGCATCAACATCATGTCGGTGCGCGAAATCCGCGGCTGGACGCCGGCCACCACCATTCCGCGCGCGCCTTCCTATATCCGCGGCGTTATCAACCTGCGCGGCGTGGTGCTGCCCATCGTCGATCTCGGCGCCAGGCTGGGGCTGCCAGGCGCCGAGCCAACCGCCCGCCATGTCATCATCGTCGCCCAGGTGGGCGACCGGGCTGCGGGCCTGCTCGTCGAAGCGGTGTCGGATATTCTCTCGGTTGAGGACTCGAGCATCCAGCCGACGCCGGATGTTGCCTCCAATCTGGCGCGTATGTTCGTGCGCGGTGTTATCGCCATGGATGGCCGGATGATTTCTGTCATCACACTCGACAATGTGCTGCCCGCCATGGAGCTTGAAGCCGCATGAAGACTGGTGCTGCGGGGCCAGTGGCTGCGCTCGAGCCACGGCCCGCCGCGGCAGGTGAGTTTGGGTTCGATAACAGCGATTTCGAGTTCATCGCCGCCGCGATTTATGAGGAGGCGGGCATTCACTTGCCCGCCACCAAGGCCAATCTGGTCTATTCGCGCCTGGCCAAGCGGCTGAGGGCGCTGGGCCTTGAGAATTTCCGCGACTACTGCGCTCTGGTCGGCTCCGACAGCGGGGCCTCTGAACGCGCGCAGATGATCGCCGCCCTCACCACCAACGTGACGCGATTCTTCCGGGAGCCGCATCACTTCGATCATTTCCGGGAGAATGTTCTGGCGCCGGCCATCAAGGACATCAAGGCGGGTGGGAGGCTGCGCGTCTGGTCGGCTGGCTGTTCCAGCGGACAGGAGCCTTATTCCATCGCGCTCACCACTCTTGGCGCGCTCCCCGATGCGCGCGCCTACAATATCCGGATCCTGGCGACGGACATCAATCCGCATGTTCTTGAGATAGCGCGCCGCGGCGTTTATCCTTCCGAAGAGCTGACCAGCGTGCCCGCCGACCTGCGCCGCAGCTGGCTCGAACCAGCTGGTCCAGGCTCCAGCCGTCTTGACGATGGCCCGCGCGGACTCATTACCTTCCGTCCGCTGAACCTGATCGGCTCTTGGCCCATGCGCGGCCCCTTCGACGCCATCTTCTGCCGCAACGTTGTGATCTATTTCGACGAGAAGACCCAGATCCGTATGCTGACCCGCATGGCCTCGCTGCTGCGGCCGGGCGGCTTTCTCTATCTTGGGCATTCCGAGCGCCTGGTGGGGCCAGCGGAAGCGCTTTTCAAGGTCCATGGGACAACGGTCTATCGAAAGCGGGGAGGGACATCAGAATGAGCAAGATCAAGGTTTTGGTTGTCGACGATTCGCCCACGATGCGGCAGCTGGTGTCGCGGGTCCTTGAAAATGATCCAGAAATTGACGTGGTCGGTTCCGCGAAATCGGCCCAGCATGCGCGCGAACTCATCAAGCTTCTCGCTCCGGACGTGATGACGCTTGATGTCGAGATGCCGGAAATGGACGGGCTTTCCTTTCTTGAAAAGGTCATGCGGCTCAGGCCCATGCCGGTGGTGATGGTCTCGACCTTGACCGCCAAGGGCACCGACACCGCGGTTGCGGCCCTGGCGCTGGGCGCGGTCGATTGCGTGGTGAAGCCATCCGCGAGCGACCCCGACAGCTTTGATCAGCTGCCCGCCAAGATCAAGATCGCCGCCAAGGTCAAACGCCGCGCGCCCACGATTCAGGCTGCGGTGCGGCCGCCGCATGTGAACGGGTCCTACCAGCCGGACGGCAGGGTGGTGGGCATCGGCTCCTCCACTGGCGGCGTTGAGGCGCTCATTTCCGTGCTCACCGCCTTTCCGGCCAATTGCCCGCCCACCCTCATCACCCAGCACATGCCGCCGGTATTCACCCGCAACCTGGCGGCGCGGCTCGACAAGATGTGTGCCCCGCGCGTCGTTGAGGCAACGGTCGGGGCGCCGCTCACCCCTGGCACCGTCTACATCGCGCCTGGCGGCGATCTACATCTTGAGGTGGCCGGCCGCACCAGCTTCGCCTGCGCGCTGAAGCCTGGCGGGCTGGTCAACGGCCATTGTCCCGCAGTTGACCGGCTGTTCTCTTCCCTGGCCCGCTCGCTCGGGCCCCGTGCCGTTGGTGTGCTGCTCACCGGCATGGGGCGCGACGGGGCCCATGGCCTGCTTGAGATCCGCGAGGCGGGCGGCCGCACGATCGCGCAGGACGAGTCGACTTCAGTCGTGTACGGCATGCCAAAAGCGGCGGTCGAACTGGGCGCGGTCGATTCGCAGCATCCAATCGCCCGGATCGGCGAAGTCATCATAGAGGCAACGTCCAGCAGGACATAGCGGAGTATCTCATGCCCTACATGCAGCATCTGAAGGTCATGGTGGCCGACGACACGTCGGTTAGCCGCATGCTCCTTGTCGACAGCCTGAACGCCATTGGCATCAAGAACATCGTGCTCGCGGGCGATGGGGAACAGGCGCTCCAGATCATGATGGCCAGCCCCTGCCACATCGTGTTTTCAGACATGAACATGCCCAAGCTCAACGGGCTGCAGCTCCTGAAGGCGCTGCGTGAGTTCGGCCCCACGAAGCAATGCTGCTTTATTCTCGTCACCGGCAAGGGCGACCGCGCCATGATCGAAGAAGGAAAAAAATACGGCCTGAACAATTTCCTGGCCAAACCTTTCACGGCGGTCACGCTGAAGGCCGCCATTGAGGCGGTGACTGGGAAGCTGGTGTAAGCGGGCGGGCATGAGAAGTAACCGTATCAACATCGTGCAAGGCGAATACCACGTAAGCGGCACGGCGGATGTTTCCATCACCACGCTGCTGGGTTCGTGCGTGGCGGCCTGCATCAGCGATCCCGTCGCTCGGGTCGGCGGCATGAATCATTTCCTGCTGCCGGGCGAGGACACCTCCTCGCCGCTGGTGACGAGGCACGGCGTGCATCTGATGGAGCTATTGATCAACGGCCTGCTTAACAAAGGCGCGATGCGGCATCGCCTTCAGGCCAAGCTGTTCGGTGGCGCCCGCACCATGCGGGGTCTCGGCGACTATGGGGCCGCAAACATCAAATTTGCGCAGGACTTTCTTGGGCGTGAAGGCATCGCCATTGTCGGCGGAAGCCTGGGCGGCGACGCTGGCCGGCGCATCCAGTTCTGGCCAGCCACCGGGCGGGTGCGCCAGAAAATTGTCCAGGCCACCGAAGATCTTTTGCCGATCCCGTCCACCGCACCGCCGGCATCCGGCGGCGAACTGGAGTTGTTCTGACATGGCAAATGCCGAGCGCCGCTTGCACGCCCCGGGTCCCGGCGGGGCGACCCACCTCACCATGCCGGTGCTTCTCAGGCAGCTGGCGCATGAACTGGGCGCGCTGCAACTCATGGCGGCTGACATGGAGGCGACAGTCGATGACATGATCGAGCGTCATGCCGGCGTGCTCGATGCCCGAAGCATCCAGAACCTTCAGCTGCTGGATATCCTCAATCAGACACTGCTCGCGCTATCGGCCTTCGCCGCCAACACCGCCGTGCTGTCATCGCCTGATTGGGAAGTCGATGGCAAGGCCGCGACGGCGGGCCTCAAGCTTGCGAGTCTCGCGCAAAGGCTGGCCCGGGGCAGCACCACTGCCAGCAAGGCGCCGGTCGAGAGCTACGAGTTCTTCTCCGACAATTGACCGGGCCTCTGGCCGCCACGAAGGGCAGCCCATTTCTGCGTATTGCCATCCTCGGGGTTGATCCGGGGGTCTTGCTTGCTTTCAGGCAAGACGATGCCCGAATCAAATCCGGGCATGGCGCGCATGCGGCGATCCGCCTAGGCCGCCGGCGGATTGGCCTTGATATGGGCATCGAGCGCCTCGCGCAGCTCCTTTTCCTTGGTTTCGTCCAGCGAGGTGCGCAGCACCGTGCCGCCGAACTCCCCGAGGCCCGCCACCACCTTGTCAGTGGTCATCTTCTTGACCAGCAGGAACAGCGCCGCGCCATTGGGTTTCAGCGCCGCCGCCACGCCCTTCATGAAATCATCCTTGATGCCGAAATCCGTTAGAGCGGCACCCTATCTGAATGAATCTTTTTGGGATTCCCAAATCAGCGAGAAAATGATTCACACTGTCTGCCGGGTTTGGAGGCCGGCAGTCATGTCGAAAGCGCTGTCACTCGATCTCAGGGTCCGGGTCCTGGCC
>NZ_JBJTER010000200.1:0-18779 GCF_046093005.1 Aestuariivirga sp. | reverse complement strand
GGACTGTTCGGAGAAGAACAGCGGCGCGCGCAGGATGGTGTGCGTCTTGCCCTCCGCCACATAAGAGCGGAAGTTGGGCGAGGCCTGGACGAACAAGATGTCGAGCGAGCTGGCCGCCCGCCAGGCCTCGCCCAACTTCCGCTCTTATGTGGCGGAGGGCAAGACGCACACCATCCTGCGCGCGCCGCTGTTCTTCTCCGAACAGTCCGGCGGCATGGCCTTCACGGCATGGCTGGCGGCACTTCTGAATGACGGCGAGCTGCCGGGCAATGAGCTCTGCCCCACCTGCCAGGCGCCGCAGACGGTATGCCCGCAATAGGGGGCGGTTGGGCGTTTCTTCCCCCTCTCCCTGCGGCCCTCGCATTCCCGCTGGACAGCAACCCCGATCCATGAGAACGCGCTTTCAGGCAGCGGGTGCGGCATGAGCGTGAATGTGAGAAGCGTGGCCTTTTTCAGCGGCGACGGTGTCAGGGTCGCCGGTGATCTCTACATGAACGGAGAGCCGGACGGACGGCTGAAAGCGCCCGCCATCGTGCTCTGCCAGGGGCTCTCAGGCGAGAAACACAAGGTTCTCCCCGACGTGGCCAGCAGCTTTGCGGCGGCCGGTTATGTAACCCTCGCCTTCGATTACTGCGGCTGTGGCGAGAGCCAGGACCGGCGCGCGCGGCCCTATGTGTTTCCGTCCGAACGCGTCGAGGATGCGCTGAGCGCCATCGCCTATGTCGCCCAGCTGCCGTTTGTGGATAGCGGCCGGATCGGCCTCTACAGCATCAGCTACGGCGGCCCGGTGGCAATCCATGCCGCCGCTTATGACAGGCGCGTCAGGTGCCTGGCCGTTGTCTCCGGGCCTGGCGACGGACCTGCCTTCCTCGCGTCGCTGATGGATCCGCGCGAATGGGAACTCCTCCGCGAGGAGATCGAGGCTGACAGATCGAAGCGCGCCGTGACGGGGAAATCGGCGCTGGTGCCTCTCACCCATATCATCAGGTTTCCGGATTCTTTCTGGGCGCGGTATCGCCGCCTTGGCTCGGCGGACGAAAGCGAGTCCCTGCCGGAGGCTGCTGGCCACGCGCCGGTCCCCATGCTCTCGCTGGAAAGTGCTGACGCGATGATGAGGTCCCTGCCGGGCAGCGTGATGTCTCTCGTGGCGCCAAGACCCATTCTGTTCGTTCACGGCGAGGAGGACGACGTCGCGAAGCCCGCGCTTGCGAGGGAGCTCTTCGACAGGGCCGCCGAACCCAAGCAATTCGTCGCCCTTCCGGGCTTTGACCATATCGGCCTCGACACGGGCGAAGGCCTCAAGCAGCAGGTCGCCCTCGCCCAGCAGTGGTTTGACCGGCACCTCAAGGGCTGAGTTCCGCGGATCACAACTCTCTTGGCCGGTAAGGGCTGGCTCGGCCCCGGCATCCTTGTAACCTGGCGAGCTGCCTCTCGATTTGCACCTTAAGCCCACTGGCGCTATATGCGCGGCCTCCATGCTGACCCTCGAACTTCTGCTGGTGCTGGCGCTGGTGGCTTTGAACGGCCTGCTCGCCATGTCGGAACTGGCTATCGTCTCTTCCCGGATGGGCCGGCTCCGCGCCATGCGCGACCGTGGCGTGGCCGGCGCCCACACGGCGCTTCACCTTGCGGAGAACCCCGGCCGCTTCCTCTCCACCGTTCAGGTGGGGATCACGCTGGTCGGCATCGTGGCCGGCGCTTTTTCCGGCGTGGCGCTGGGCGGGCGGATGGCGGGCTGGCTGGAAGCCGCCGGGCTGCGGCCGGACTATGCCGGGCCGCTCGGCTATGTGATCGTGGTGGCGGCCATCACCTATGTCTCGGTGATCATCGGCGAACTGGTGCCGAAACAGCTGGCGCTCCGCAACCCGGAGGCCATCGCCTGCCGCGTCGCCTATCCCATGGACCTGCTGTCGCGGGTGGCCGCCCCCTTCGTGTGGCTGCTCGACGGGTCCGGCCGGGCGCTGATCCGGCTTCTGGGCCTCAAGCGCGCGGGCGAGGCGATGGTCACCGACGAGGAGATCAAAACGCTGATCGCCGAGGCTGAATCCGCCGGCGTCATCGAAAGCGGCGAGCGCGATATGATCGCCGGGGTCATGCGGCTGGGCGACCGGCCAGTGCGCGCCCTGATGACCCCGATGACCGATATCGACATGGTTGGCCTCGACGACGAGCCCGCCGACATCCGCAAGAAGATTCTGGCCACGCCGCATTCGCGCATTCCGGTGCATGGCGTCAATCCCGAGGAGGTGGTCGGCATCCTGGTCGTCAAGGATGTGGCGGATGTGCTGCTGTCCCGCCGCAAGCTGGAGATCGCCGGCCTCGTGCAGACGGTGCCGGTGATCCCGGAATCCATGCCGGCCCTGGAGGCCATGGAGCTGTTCCGTGGCTCCTCCATCCACATGGCCTTCGTGCAGGATGAATATGGCCGTACGCTGGGCATCGTCACCGCCGCCGACCTGCTGAGCGCGATTGCCGGCAGCCTGGAGCCGGTGGGCGAGGGCGAGACCAGGGCGGTGCAGCGCGATGAGGGCTCCTGGCTGCTCCCCGGCGACATGGCGGTGGACGAGATGGCGGAGCTCATCGGCTTTGCGCTGCCGCCCAAGCGCCGCTACGAGACGGTGGCGGGGCTGGTGATCGACGCTTTCAAGCATCTGCCCTCGCTGGGCCAGGCGGTGAAGCTCGGCAACTGGCGCTTCGAGGTCGTCGACCTCGATGGCCGGCGGGTGGACAAGGTTCTGGCCATGAGGACAGCGGAAACCCACCGCCAGACCGGGCGGCGGGCCTGAGGCTGAAGCGAAGCTTAACCGGATTGGCCGGACCGGCGCATTTTGATTCGTCTGGCCCCGTATGGTTAGCGTTCGTTAACCATTGGTTAGGGAATTGGTAAGAAATATGGTTTCCGGCAAATCAATTCTGGGCGCCAATCACCATGACCATCAACCTTACCGTTCCCTCTCTTTCTGACCTTAAACCCCGCATCACGGTGTTTGGCGTGGGCGGCGCCGGGGGCAACGCCGTCAACAATATGATCGAGAGCCGGCTCGACGGGGTCGAGTTCGTCGTCGCCAACACCGACGCGCAGGCGCTGATGCAGAACGCCGCGCAACGCCGCATTCAAATGGGTACCGCCCTGACACAGGGGCTGGGCGCCGGGTCTCAGCCGCAGATCGGCGCTGCCGCCGCCGAGGAGGCGTTGCCCGAAATCCTCGACCATCTCGCCGGCTCGCACATGGCCTTCATCACCGCCGGCATGGGCGGTGGCACCGGCACAGGTGCGGCGCCAGTCATCGCCCGGGCGGCCAAGGAGCAGGGCATCCTGACCGTGGGCGTGGTCACCAAGCCGTTCCAGTTCGAGGGCATCCGCCGCCAGCAGACCGCCGAGCGCGGCATCGAGCAGCTGGCCAAGCATGTCGACACGCTGATCGTCATTCCGAACCAGAACCTGTTCCGCGTCGCCAATGAGAAGACCACCTTCGCCGCCGCCTTCGCCATGGCCGACCAGGTGCTCTATTCCGGCGTTGCCTCGATCACCGAGCTGATGACCAAGGAAGGCCTGATCAACCTCGATTTCGCCGACGTGCGCGCCATCATGAGCGAGATGGGCCGCGCCATGATGGGCACCGGCGAGGCCTCCGGCGAGAAGCGCGCCATCGAGGCCGCTGAAGCCGCGATCTCCAACCCGCTGCTCGACGACGTGTCGATGCGCGGCGCCCGTGGCCTCCTGATCTCGATCACCGGCGGACCTGACCTGACCCTGTATGAAGTCGATGAGGCCGCGACCCGCATCCGCGAGGAGGTGGACCCGGAAGCCAACATCATCCTCGGCGCCACTTTCGACGAGTCGCTCGAAGGCATGATGCGCGTGTCGGTGGTGGCGACCGGCCTCGCCGCCGAAACGCTCAAGGGCGGCAAGCCCGCCGAAGCGCCCGAAGAGATTGCCGATAAGCCCTCGGTGTTCGGCTGGACCGGCAAGCAACCGGCCACCCCGCGCCCTGCCGTGCAGCCCGCGCCAATGGCGGCCCGCCCGGCGCCCGCATCGCTGCCGCCGGCCCCGCGCCCCGCAGCCGAGCCTGCTCCGGTGGCCGAGGCGGCGCCTGCCGTGGTTCCGGCCGCGGCCGAGCGTCCGGCGCAGCCCGCGCCGCGCCCGGTGCGCATGCCGCCCATCGAAGAGTTCCCGCCGCAGGTGAAGCGGCAGATCGAGGCCCAGCAGAGCCGCATTGAATCGATTGCCGATCACGCGGAAAAGAAGAAGCCGGGGCTGTTCCAGCGCCGCGCCAGCGTTGGCCTCGGCCGCATGGAAGATGCACCGCCTCCGGCCCCAGCGCCGCGCGAACCGGCGATGACGGCGCAGCCGGCGGCATCTGCGCCGCCCGCCACCCGCCCCGCCGCGCCGGCGCCGCGCCCTCAGGCGGCGCCGCAACAGGCGGAACTCAACCTCGACGATGATCAGCTGGAGATTCCGGCCTTCTTGCGCCGCCAATCTAACTAACTGACATAACAGTGAAATCCTGCGAGCCCGGCGGTCACACTTCCGCCGGGTTTGCGGCTTCTATAAGGGTGGTTAATGCGTTGGCCCGGCAGCGGATGAGCCGCCTGGCTTTTGCGGTGGGGTGACGGTTGCAACTGAGATTGACCTTCGCGCGGATGGTGACGGCCGCAAGCCTGGTGGGGCTGCTCGGCGGCTGTTCCTCGGGCCTGATCGATGGCCTGTGGGGTGATGACAACGGCGCGTCTGACTCGGCCTCGGCGGCGCTGTCGGCGGATGTGACGCCGGACTTGATGGCCGCCAGGGACAATGCCGAAGTCGCCAAGGCCTATAACGAGGCGCTGTCCTCGCTCAACGGCGGTTCCACCAAAACGGCGATCAAGCAATTCGCTGAGGTTGAGCGCAAGTTCCCTTATTCCAATTACGCCACGCAATCGATCCTGATGCAGGCCTATGCCAATTACAAAGCGGGCAAATGGGATGACTCGATCAATGCCGCCAACCGTTTCATCACCCTTCATCCCGGCCACCGCGACGTCGGCTATGCTTATTATCTGATCGCCATCTGCCAGTATAATCAGATCAGCGACACCAGGCGCGACCAGTCGGCGACGCTCAAAGCCCTTGCCGCGCTGGAGGAAGTGGCGCAGCGCTTCCCCGGCACGGCCTATGCCGCCGACGCCGAGAAGAAGGTGATCGTGGCGCGCGACCATCTTGCCGGCAAGGAAATGGAAGTTGGCCGTTATTATTACCGCGAGGGGGCCTATCTCGCCGGCATCAACCGCTTCAAGCGGGTGGTGACCGAATATCGCAATACCAGCCAGACGCCGGAAGCGCTCTACCGCCTGACCGAAGGCTATATGGCCCTGGGCGTGCTCTCCGAGGCCCAGACGGCGGCGGCGGTGCTGGGGGCAAACTACCCGGAAACTCAATGGTACCAGGACGCCTACCGCCTGGTGTCGAGCGACGGTCTTGCCCCCGAGGCCAACCAGCAATCGTGGATTTCCAAGGCCTTCGACACCATCAATCCGCTGTAGCGGCGGGCTCTCGCCTCGACGCCCGAATCCGCTATAAACTCGCGGCATGCTGACCGCGCTATCCATCCGCGACATCGTGCTGATCGAGAAGCTCGACATTGCGCTCGACCAGGGCCTCACCGTGCTGACCGGCGAGACTGGCGCTGGCAAGTCGATCCTGCTCGACGCGCTGGGCCTCGCCCTTGGCGCCCGCGGCGATTCCGCCCTGGTGAGGGCGGGCGCGGCGCGTGGCGTGGTGACGGCGGCCTTCGCGCTGGCGCCTGGCCATCCGGCCCTGGCGCTGCTCAAAGAGCAGGGGATCGACGCCGAGGGCGAGCTGGTGATCCGCCGCATTCAGACCGCTGAGGGGCCCAGCCGCGCTTCGGTCAACGACCAGCCGGTGAGCCTCAATCTGCTGCGCCAGCTGGCGGTGGCGCTCGCCGAGATTCACGGCCAGCATGCCGACCGCGCGCTGGTCGATGTCGCCGCCCACCGCCAGTTGCTGGATGCCTTCGGCGGCTTCGAGGCGGAGGCCCGCGAGGTTGCCCAGCTTTGGTCAAGGGTGGCGGCCGCGGACGAAGAACTGGCGGCGCACCGCAGCCTGATGGCGCGCGCCGAAGCCGAGCGCGACTATCTTGAGCATGCCGCGGCGGAACTCCGCGCGCTCGATCCGTTGCCTGGCGAGGAGGAGAAGCTTGCGGAGTCGCGCCAGATGATGATGTCGGCGGAGCAATTCGCCGGCGCGCTGAGCGAGGCCGAGGACGCGCTCGCCGGCGATGGCACCGCGGTGGCGCGGCTCAATGCGGCGCTGCGCAAGCTCGAGCGCCGGCGTGAGGGTGCTGGCGGCAGGCTCGACCGGGTGTGTGCCGCGCTTGACCGGGTGCTGGCCGAAATCGCCGAAAGCGAGCGCGCCATTGCCGAGGCCCGCCGCGCCTTCCAGTTTGATCCCAGGGACCTTGAGAAATCCGAGGAACGCCTGTTCGCGCTGCGCGCCGCCGCGCGCAAGTTCAAGAGCAGCGTCGATACGCTGGCCGATGTGCGCGCCCGCATCGAACGTGACCTGCAGGCGCTGTCGGATGGCGCGGGCCGTTTGGCCGCCCTTGAACAGGCGCATCGGGTGGCGCGCGAGGCCTATGACGCGGCTGCCGAGAAACTCTCGAACAAGCGCCGCAAGACCGCCAGGGCCCTCGACAAGGCGGTGATGGCGGAACTGCCGCCGCTGAAGCTTGAGCGCGCCCGCTTCGCCACGGCGATTGACACCGATGCCGGCAAGCCCGCCGCCCATGGCATCGACCGCGTCGAATTCATGGTGGCCGCCAATCCGGGAACGCCGCTGTCGCCGCTGATGAAAGTGGCCTCTGGCGGCGAACTGGCGCGTTTCATGCTGGCGCTCAAGGTGATCCTCGCCGCCAAGGGCTCGGCGCCGACGCTGATCTTCGATGAGATCGACACCGGCGTGGGTGGCGCGGTGGCCGATGCGATCGGGGCCAGGCTCACGCGGCTTGCCGGGAGCCTGCAGGTTCTCGCCGTCACCCACAGCCCGCAGGTCGCGGCCCGCGCCGCACAACACATGCTGATCTCGAAGATGGAAGAGGTGGCGGGCAAGCGCATGGTGACGCGTGTGCAACCCTTGTCGGCGCAAAGCCGCCGCGAGGAGGTGGCGCGCATGCTGTCCGGCGCCACCGTCACCGAAGCGGCCCGCGCCCAGGCCGATGAGCTGCTGCGGGGCCGGGGGTAGGCAATGGCCGCCAAGCCGCCGGTGCCGGTGGAGGAGTTGAGCGCGCTCGAAGCCGCCGCCGAACTCGCGCATCTGGCGCGCGAAATCGCCCGCCATGACCGCGCTTACTTCGAGCAGGACGCGCCGCTCATCCCGGATGCCGCCTATGACGCGCTGCGCCAGCGCAACGAAGCGATCGAACAGCGCTTTCCCGATCTGGTGCGGGCGGATTCGCCTTCGCGGAAGGTGGGCGCCGGGGCGGCGGAGAAATTCGCCAAGGTCCGCCATGCGGTGCCCATGCTGTCGCTCGCCAACGGCTTCAGCGACGAGGATGTGCGTGATTTCGTGGCCCGTATCCGCCGCTTCCTCGATCTTGACGAAAACGAAGCCGTGGCGATGACCGCCGAACCCAAGATCGACGGTCTGTCGATCTCGCTCCGCTACGAAGACCGCGCCCTGGTCCAGGCGGCCACCCGCGGGGACGGCTATGAGGGCGAGAATGTCACCGCCAATGTGATGACCATCGCCGGCGTTCCGAAGCGGCTGCCAAAATCCGCCCCCGGGCTGATCGAGGTGCGCGGTGAAATCTATATGTCGCAGGACGACTTCGCAGCGCTGAATGCGCGGCAGGCGGAGGCCGGGGCCAAGAGTTTCGCTAATCCGCGCAATGCCGCGGCGGGCTCGCTTCGTCAGCTCGATCCGGCGGTCACCGCGGCGCGGCCGCTCAAGTTCTTTGCCTATGCCTGGGGCGAGGCGCCGGAGCTTCCGGCGGACACCCAGATGGGGGTGATCGAGGCCTTCGCCTCCTGGGGGCTCCCCACCAATCCGCTGATGAAGCTCTGCCGCGCGGTCGATGATCTGCTGGCCCATTATCGCCTGATCGAGAGCCAGCGCGCCGCGCTGGGCTATGACATCGATGGCGTCGTCTACAAGGTGAACCGGCTCGACTGGCAGCAGCGCCTCGGCTTTGTCTCACGCAGCCCGCGCTGGGGCCTGGCGCATAAGTTCTCCGCCGAGAAGGCCAGCACGGTTCTCGAGAAGATCGACATTCAGGTCGGACGCACCGGGGCGCTGACGCCGGTGGCGCGGCTGACCCCCGTCACGGTGGGTGGCGTCGTCGTCACCAATGCGACGCTGCACAATGAAGACGAGATCGCCCGCAAAGACGTGCGCGAAGGCGATACGGTGATCGTGCAGCGGGCTGGCGACGTGATCCCGCAGATCCTCGGCATCGTGGCGGAGAAGCGCCCGGCCCATGCCCGCCCCTACCACTTCCCGGAGACATGCCCGGTCTGCCATTCGCATGCGGTGCGCGAGGAACGCGCCTCTGGCAAGCTCGATGCGGTGCGCCGCTGCACCGGAGGCCTCATCTGCGCCGCCCAGCGCGTTGAACGGCTCAAGCATTTTGCCTCGCGCAACGCCTTCGACATCGAGGGCCTGGGCGACAAGATCATCGCCGGGCTCTATGCCGACGAGCTGATCCAGTGGCCACATGACATTTTCACGCTGGAAGCGCGCGACCGGCGGTCGCTGAAGCGGCTGAAGGACCGCGAAGGCTGGGGCGAGGCCAGCGTGCGCAAGCTGTTTGACGCCATCGACGCCAGGCGCAGCGTGGCGCTGGACCGGTTCATTTTCGCGCTGGGCATCCGCCATGTGGGCGAAACCACCGCCCGGGCGCTGGCGCGGGCTTACGAGACGGCGGAACACTTCCGTGAACGGATGATCGCGGCTGGCGGCATGGCGGGCGACGCCTGGGATGAACTCACCGCCATCGACGGCATCGGCGAGGTTGTGGCCGAGGCGCTGGTTCAGTTCTTCGCCGAGCCGCACAACCGCGAGGCCGTGGACGAACTCCTGAAGCACGTAACGGTGACTGCCCTCGAAGCCCGCAGCGCGTCATCGCCCGTGTCCGGCAAGACCGTGGTGTTCACCGGTGCTCTTGAACGCATGACGCGCGAGGAAGCGAAAGCCATGGCGGAAAGGCTGGGCGCCAAGGTGGCCGGCAGCGTATCGAAGAAGACCGATCTGCTGGTTGCGGGGCCGGGCGCCGGCTCGAAGCTGAAGGACGCCGGGAAGCATGGCGTTGAGGTGATCGACGAAGCTGAATGGTTCCGCCGCGTGGGCGCAATCTGAGCCGCTCCCCGAGCCGTCAGGCGTGGTCTGCCAAAGCGAGACGCTTACCCCGTCACACCGGCGCTGGTTGCGGGCCGAACAGCCTCACACGCGCCTGATCCTTCGCGGTGGCGCAGAGAAAGTCCCAGGCATAGCGCGCGTAGGACCTGAAGACGTAGATGTCGAACACGTTGTCATCCACCACGTGCAGCAGTGCCGCGATCTCCGCGAAGCGCATGCGCTTGCAGAAGCCCGGCACGATCCCGGCGGACAGAAGATCGAGCGACGTGCCCTTCATCAGGATTTCGCGGGCGCCGCCGCCCTCCATGCGGATCACCGCGCGCATGTCCGAGACATCGACCGCCAGCGCATGAACGCCGGTGAGCGCGGCCCCGAGGCGCGCCAGGATATCCGCGGTGTTGGTCCGTGGGCAGAGGATCAGCCACTGGTCGACCGACAGCCACAGGGCGGTGACGCCGCCTGCCGTGGCCGTGGTGCGCGGCCTGACGGGAAGTTCGAAGCCCAGCGCAGTCCGGGCGCCCGCCATGAAGGCGGCATCCGCGGCAAGGCCGCGCAGGTCGATCATGCCCTGGCCTGTCACCTCGCGCAGAGAAACGGCAAGCCCGGCGGGGGCTTCCACGCCGGCGAGCGGCGTCTGGTGAGAGAGCTCAGACATTCAGCTTGGCCCCTTCCTTGTCGTAGAACACGGTATCGGTGATCTTGGCCTTGACGACCTTGCCGCCCGGCAGCGGGAAGCAGATGGTTTCGCCCATGCGCGAGCGGCCGTTCTCGATCAGCGCCATGGCGATGGAGCGGCCGAGCGTGGGCGAACGGTAGCTCGAGGTCACTTGGCCGATCATCTCCATCGGCGGCTTGTCCTTCACCTGGCGCACCGCATAGGCGCCGTCGGGCAGCACCTCGTTGGGGTCCTCGGTGAGAAGGCCAACCAGCTGCTTGCGGTTGGGGCCCTTGAGATAGGACTGTTCCAGCGAGCGTTTGCCGATGAAATCCGGCTTCTTCTTCGAAACCAGCCCGTCGAGGCCCACGTCGATGGGCGTCGTGGTGCCGTCGGTTTCATCGCCCACCACGATATAGCCCTTCTCGGCGCGCAGCACATGCAGCGCCTCGGTGCCATAGGGCTCGATGCCGAACTCGGCACCCGCCGCGAGAATGTCCTTCCACAGCGCCAGGCCGTGATTGGAAGGCGTCGCCACCTCATAGGAGAGCTCGCCCGAGAAGCTGATGCGGAACACCCGCACCGGGTAGCCCCCCAGCCTGCCTTCCACGAAGGACATATGCGGCAGCGCCTCGTTTGAAAGATCGAAGGACGGATCGAGCTTCCGCAGCACTTCGCGCGCCCTGGGCCCGGCGATGGCGAACTGCGACCACTGCTCGGTGACGGGGGTGACGAACACCCGGTAATGCGTCCACTCGGTCTGCAGCCATTCCTCGAGCCAGGCGGCGATGCGGTCGGCGCCGCCCGAGGTGGTGTGCATCAGGAAATGATCCGCGGCGAGGCGCACCGTGACACCGTCATCGGTGAGGAAGCCCAGCTCGTTCATCATCAGCCCGTAGCGGCACTTGCCCACTTTCAGCGTCGAGAACGTATTGGTGTACATGTGGTCGAGGAATTCCGCCGCGTCCGGCCCCTTGATCTCGATCTTGCCCAGGGTGGAGGCATCGAGCAGGCCTACTTTATTCCGTACACAGAGGATTTCACGGTCAATCGATGCGTGCTTGTCCTCGCCGGCGCGGGGATAGGTGTAGGCGCGCCGCCACTGGCCCACCGGCTCGAAGATGGCGCCCTGGTCGACATGCCAATCGTAGATGGCCGTGCGCCGGACCGGCAGGAATAATAGCCTGGTCAGCGTGCCGGCGATGGACCCGAAGGAGAACGGCGTATAGGGCGGGCGGAAGGTGGTGACGCCGATTTCCGGAATGGTCTTGCCGGTCGCCTCCGAGAGAATGCCAAGCCCGTTGATGTTCGACGTCTTGCCCTGGTCGGTGGCCATGCCGAACGTGGTGTAGCGCTTGGTGTGCTCCACCGATTCATAGCCTTCGCGCTGCGCAAGCTCGAGGTCGGCCGCCGTCACGTCATTCTGGAAGTCGATGAAGTGCTTGTTGCCTTCATTGTACTTGCCGGTGGCCGGCGCGAACCAGATCGGCTCCAGCGGCTGCTGGGCAGCCTCGCTGACCGCGGGTACGGCGTGGACATTGCCCGCGCCCGCGAGCCTGGACCCCGCCGCATGGGCCTCTTCCAGGATCTGGGAGAGCGCGAAGCTGCCGTTCGCTGCACCCACCGCGGTGATCCGGTCGGCATGGCGGTCAGGGCGGAAGGATTGCAGCGCGTCGTCGAAGCGGATCTTGCCGCCATTGTGGCACCACAGATGCAGCGCCGGGTTCCAGCCGCCGGACATGGCGACGAAATCGCAGGTGACGCGCGCCTCCTTGATGACCCGGCCCTGGCCCTTGCGGTAGGACGCAACCTTGACATCGGTGATCTCGAGGCCGCCCCAGCCCGTGTTGACGGCGGAAATCACCGAGCCGGTATCGACGGCGATGCCGGCCTCGCGCGCCTTGGCG
The DNA here is from genome assembly GCF_046093005.1 of Aestuariivirga sp. GTDB lineage: Bacteria > Pseudomonadota > Alphaproteobacteria > Rhizobiales > Aestuariivirgaceae > Aestuariivirga. The sequence goes on along the minus strand of NZ_JBJTER010000200.1, from coordinate 6,865 downwards.
GCAAGCGGCCCCTCGGCCCGCGCCCGGGAATCGACCACCCGCACGCCAACGCCCGCGGTCTTCAGCACCAGCGCCGTCTGATAGGCATCGTCATTGTTGGTGAACACCACGCCGGAGGCCCCGGGGGCCACGCCGTAGCGCTCCACGAGTCCGCGCGCGGCTGAAGCCAGCATCACGCCCGGCCGGTCATTGTTGGCAAAGGCGATCGGCCGCTCGATGGCGCCAGAGGCCAGGATCACCTGATGCGCGCGCACCTTCCACAGCCGGTGGCGCGGCGTGCCGCTTGCGCAAAGCGCTGGGTCATGGTCGCCAAGGCGTTCGAACAGCATCACGAAATTATGATGCCAGTGGCCGACCACGGTGGTGCGCGGCAGCACATGGACATTCTCCGCGCCCGCGAGTTTCGCTGCCCTGGATGCCGCCCATTCGGCCTGCGCCTGGCCGTCGATGCTGCCGCCCGAGATATCGGCAATGCCGCCGAAGCGCGGGTTCTCGTCGGCGATGATCACCCTGGCGCCCGCCGCCGCCGCGGCCTCGGCGGCAGCGAGGCCCGCGACCCCGGCGCCGATCACCAGCACGTCGCAATGGACGTGGATCTGCTCATAGCTGTCCGGATCGCGGCCATCAGCGGCCTTGCCGAGGCCGGCGGCGCGGCGGATGAACGGTTCATAGACGTGTTTCCAGAACGACGCCGGCCACATGAAGGTCTTGTAGTAGAAGCCGCCGGGGAAGAAGCGCGACAGCGAGTTGTTGATGGCGCCGACATCGAAATTGAGCGACGGCCAGCGGTTCTGCGACACGGCGCTCAGGCCGTTGTAGAGTTCGATCTGGGTGGCGCGCAGGTTGGGCTCGTGGCGGGCTCCTTCGCCCACCCCGATCAGCGCGTTCATTTCCTCCGCACCAAGCCCCACCACGCCGCGCGGGCGGTGATATTTGAAGCTGCGGCCGAACACCCGCTGCCCGGATGCCATGACGGCGGAGGCGACCGTGTCGCCCTGGAAGGCGGGCAGCGTCTTGCCATCGAAAGAGAAGGAGATCTTCTTGCCGCGGTCGACATAGCGCCCGCCGGCGGCCAGGCGATAGGGCTTGCTCATGACTTGCCCTCCGCCGCGAGCCTTTTCGCGAAATACGCCGCCCACTGGCCTTTGGCCTGGGCGATCACCTCGGCGGGCGGCAGTTCGGAAATGCCGTAGAAGGCCTTGAACTCCATCGTCACCGTGTCGCGCGCCGCGTGGAACCACTTGCCGCAGCCGCGGTCACAGCGCCAGCGCTCGAAATGCAGGCCCTTGGGATTGATGCGGATAAACAGATAGTCGCGCTGCTCGGCATCGCTGACATGGGCCGGGTCATGGCTGGCCGGGCGGCGGATATGCGCCTGGCCGCCGGCATGGAAGTCGGTCTCGTCACCTTCGGCGCCGCAGACCGGGCATTTGACGACTAGCATCTCTGTGTCACTCCTAGTGAGCCACCGCCGCCGCGACGCTTTCGTCGATCAGGCGGCCTTCCTCGAAGCGGTTGAGGCCAAAGGGCGCCGCGATCGGGTGTGGGCGGTCATTGGCGATGGTGTCGGCGAACACCCAGCCCGAGCCGGGAATGGCTTTGAACCCGCCGGTGCCCCAGCCGCAGTTGACGTAGAGCCCGTCGACCGGCGTCTTGGAGATAATGGGCGAGCGGTCTCCCGTCATGTCCACGATGCCGCCCCACAGCCTCAGCATGCGCAGCCTGGAGATGATCGGGAAGGTCTCGACGAGGGCCGCCACCGTGTGTTCCAGCGCCGGGAAGGAGCCGCGCTGCGAATAATTGTTATAGGGGTCGGTGCCGCCGCCGATCACCAGCTCGCCCTTGTCCGACTGGCTCATGTAGCCGTGCACGGTGTTGGCCATCACCACGCAGTCGATCACCGGCTTGATCGGCTCGGAGACCAGCGCCTGCAGGCACTGGCTCTCGATCGGCATGCGCACGCCCGCCATGTCCATGACCGTGGTCACATGGCCGGCGGTGACGACGCCGATCTTCCGCGTCTTGATCGTGCCGCGCGTCGTTTCGAGGCCGGTCACCTGGTTGCCGTCGCGCAGGATGCCGGTGACCTCGCAGTTCTGGATCACATCGACGCCCATCGAGTCAGCGCCGCGGGCATAGCCCCAGGCCACCGCGTCATGGCGGCCGGTGCCGCCGCGCGGCTGGTAGTAGGCGCCGAGAATCGGGTAGCGGCAATTGGGATCGTCGTTGATGATCGGTACGATCTCCTTCACCTCGGCGGGCGTCACCATGCGGCAGTCCAGCCCGGCCAGGCGGTTGGCATGGGCGGTGCGCTGGAAGGCGCGGAACTCGTGCTGCGTCTGGCACAGCATCAGCACGCCACGCGGGCTGAACATCATGTTGTAGTTGAGGTCCTGCGACAGGTCCTCGTAGAGCGAGCGCGACAGCTCATAGATGGCGATCGACGGGTCCTGCAGGTAGTTGGAGCGGATGATGGTGGTGTTGCGCCCGGTATTGCCGCCGCCCAGCCAGCCCTTTTCCACCACCGCGATGTTGGTCATCTTGTGGTTCTTGGCAAGGTAATAGGCGGTGGCCAGGCCATGGCCGCCGGCGCCGACGATCACGGCGTCGTACTCCGCCTTGGGATTGGGCGAGCGCCAGGCGCGCTCCCAGTCCTTGTGATAGTTCATGGCGTTTCGCGCGAGCGAAAACACGGAATAGCGAGGCTTCATCGGGATCGCGTCCTTGCAACTGATCCGGCTTGTAACAAAAGCCGCTTGACGCCTCCAAGGGATTTCCGACACCCGGAGCCCGCCATGCGACAAAGCGACCGGGAATTGGCCATCCGGGATGAATTGCCTTAATACCGCCTAACGGAATATCTCATGGAACATCATGGTTTGGATTGTTTTCGGGCTAATGACCGCGGCGGTGATAGCGGCGCTCCTGCTCCCGGTGGTGCGGTGGGGGGCCAGGGCTTCGGTCGCTGACCGCAATGCCTATGACCGCGCGGTGTTCCGTGACCAGCTTTCCGAGCTTGAGCGTGACGTGGCGCGCGGCATGATCGGCCCGGCCGAAGCCGAGGCCGCCCGCAACGAAATTTCCCGCCGCCTGATTGCGGTCTCCGGCACTGACCCCGGCAAGCCCGGCGTTGGCCGCGCCGCGCCCTGGGCGGCGCTGGCGCTGGCGGGGCTGGTGCCGCTGGTGGCGCTGCCGCTCTATCTCAAGTCGGGCAGCCCGCAGATGCCGGATGTGCCGCTGGCCCAGCGCATGGCACAGGCCGAGGCGGCGGGTGACTTCGACGCGCTGATCGTCAAGGTCGAGCAGCATCTCGCCAGGAACCCGGATGATCTCGAAGGCTGGAAGGTGCTTGCCCCCAACTACAGCCGGGCGATGCGGTGGGATGATGCCGCCGAGGCCTATCGCAACGTCCTGCGCCTGTCGCCGCCCGATGCCGCGACGCTTGCCGCCTATGGCGAGTCCATGGTGATGGCCAATGAGGGCATGGTGCCCGCCGCCGCGCATGAGCAGTTCCGCAAGGCGCTGGCGCTTGACCCCAAGCTGCCGGTTGCCCGTTTCTATGATGCGCTGGCGCTCAAGCAGGAGGGCAAGGCCGCCGCCGCGACGGCTGCCTTCGAAGCTTTCCTGAAGGATACGCCGGAAGATGCGCCATGGCGTCAGATGCTGCTGGCCGAACTCCAGGACATGAGCGCCAGGCCCCCGGCGCTCGATGCGCAGACCATGAAAGACGCCGCCGGCATGAGCGGGGATGACCAGCAGGCGATGATCCGCTCGATGGTTGAAGGCCTCGATGAGCGGCTGGCCGCCAGTCCGGACGATCTCGGCGGCTGGCTGCGGCTGATCCGCGCCCGCGTCGTTCTTGGCGAGACGGACAAGGCCAGGGCGGCTTATGATCGCGCCCGGAACCAGTTCGCCGGCAACCCGGACGCGCTGGCCCAGATCGACAGCCTGGCGAAGGACATGAAGATCGAATGACCCGGAAGCAGAAACGCCTGTCGCTCATCCTCGGCGGCCTCGCCGTGCTGGGGCTTGCAGCCGGGCTTGTGCTCTATGCGCTGTCGGGCACCATCACCTTCTTCCACACGCCCAGCGATCTGGCGGAAACCGGCGTCAAGCCGGGCCAGCGCATCAGGCTCGGCGGCATGGTGGAGCAGGGGAGCGTCAACAAGGGGCCCGGCACCCTCACCACATTCGTGGTTACCGACCAGATCGGCGCCATCACAGTCTCCTACAACGGCATCCTCCCCGACCTGTTCCGCGAGGGCCAGGGCGTGGTGACCGAGGGCAAGCTGCAGGAGGACGGCAGCTTTGTGGCGGATACGGTGCTCGCCAAGCATGACGAGAACTACATGCCGCGCGAGCTTGCGGAGAGTCTCAAGGAAAAGGGCGTCAAGCTCGGAAAGGGAGCGGAGCAATGATTGCCGAGATCGGGCATTTCGCCCTCATACTCGCGGTGGGCGTGGCGCTTTACCAGTTCGTGGTGCCGCTCTATGGCGCGCAACGCGGCGATGCCGGGCTGATGCGCGCCGGGCTCTCGGCTGCGGTGCTGCAGCTGGGCCTCGTCGCCGTGGCCTTCGCGGCGCTCACCCATGCCTATGTGATTTCGGACTTCTCGGTCGAGAACGTGGCCGCCAATTCGCATTCCGCCAAGCCGTTCATCTACAAGATCAGCGGCGTATGGGGGAACCACGAAGGCTCGATGCTGCTGTGGGTGCTGATCCTGGCGCTCTATGGCAGCGCGGTGGCGCTGTTCGGCGGCAACCTGCCGGATGCGCTCCGCGCCCGCGTGGTGGCGGTGCAGGGTTCGGTCGGGCTCGCCTTCCTGCTGTTCATCGTGCTCACCTCGAACCCGTTCCTGAGGCTGGACCCGCCGCCCATCGAAGGCAACGGCCTGAACCCGATCCTGCAGGACCCGGCCCTCGCCTTCCACCCGCCGTTCCTTTACGCGGGCTATGTCGGGCTCTCCATTGCCTTTGCCTTCGCCGTCGCCGCGTTGATCGAGGGCAGGGTCGATGCCGCCTGGGCGCGCTGGGTCAGGCCGTGGACGCTCGCCGCCTGGATGTTTCTCACAGTGGGCATCGCCATGGGCTCGTGGTGGGCTTACTACGAACTGGGCTGGGGCGGCTGGTGGTTCTGGGATCCGGTCGAGAACGCCTCGCTGATGCCCTGGCTCGCCGCGACCGCGCTGATGCATTCGGTGAGCGTGCTGGCGGCGCGCGATGCGCTCAGGACGTGGACGATCATGCTGGGTGTGCTGGCGTTTTCGATGTCGATGCTGGGGACGTTCCTGGTGCGATCGGGGGTGCTGACCAGCGTCCATGCCTTCGCGGTCGATCCTGAACGCGGGGCGTTCATCCTCGGCCTGCTGGGGCTCTATATTGGCGGGGCCTTCACCATCTTCGCCCTGCGCGCCGGGGCTGTGGCCGAGGGCAAGCGCTTCGCCGCGATGAGCCGAGAAGGCGCGCTGGTGTTCAACAATGTGATGCTCTCGGCGATCCTGGCGATCGTGCTGCTGGGCACGCTCTACCCGCTGCTGACCGAGGCTTTCGATGTGCGCGTCAGCGTCGGCCCGCCGTACTTCAATCCGGCCTCGTCGATCTTCGCGGTGCCGATGCTGCTGGTGATGGCGGTCGGGCCGCTGCTGCGCTGGAAGCAGGACAAGCCCGCGCGGCTGCAATTCGAGCTGGCGCTGATCGCGGCGCTGGTGATCGGAGTGATCGCTCTGGTGAGCTTTTTCGGCCAGTATCCGCTGCTGCCGCTGCTCGGCCTCGGGCTGGCGGCGGCACTGGCGGTGGCGGCGCTTTTGCCGCTGCGTGGTCGCAATGTCATGCGCATGCCGTTGTCGACCTGGGGCATGGTCATTGCGCATTTCGGTGTCGCCGTGTCGCTGTTCGGGATGGCGTGCGAGGGTGCTTTTTCCGAAGAGCGCCTTGCCGCGGTTGCTCCCGGCGGGACCGAGCAGATCGGCGATTTCGCGGTGACGCTCGACAGCGTGACGCCGGTGGCCGGGCCGAACTGGACCGCCATCGAGGCGCGCCTTGCGGTGCGGCAGGGTGGCGGGGAGCCGGTGATCCTCAGCCCCCAGGCGCGCAATTTCTGGACGCCGCCCCAGTCGACCTCTGAAAGCGCGCTGCTAACCCGCTGGAATGGGCAGCTTTATGCGGTGATCGGGCAGCAGGCCGAAGATGGTCGCTGGCAGATCCGCATCTGGTGGAAGCCATTCGTGACTTTCATCTGGTATGGCGGGCTGTTGATTGCGCTCGGCGGCATTCTGGCGATTGCGGGCCGGGTACGGGTCGATCTGAAGCGCCGGGTGGCCAGCACCAAGGGCGCCCAGCGCCGCGCCGACCTCGAAGCCCTGGGCGCCGCCGCCCCGCTGCCTGCGGAATAGGCCGATGCGATCGAAGCTGCTGCTGTGGGTGCCGCTCGCCCTGTTCGCCTTCTTTGCGGGGCTGGCGGGCTATATGCTGACGCAGGAGAAGGACCAGTTCGTCGAAAGCGCGATGATCGGGCAATCCCTGCCCGCCTTCGCGCTTGCCCCGGCCTATGACGGACTGCCCGGCGCCAGCACTGCCGATTTCACCGGCAAGCCAAAGCTGCTCAATATCTGGGCAAGCTGGTGCACCCCCTGCATTGCCGAGGCTCCGCATCTTGAAGCGCTCAGGGCGCAAGGTGCCGAAATTATAGGCATCGCCATCCGTGACCGGCCCGAAGCCGTGGCCGGCTTCCTCGCGCGCTACGGCAACCCCTATGCCCGGATCGGCAGCGATCCGATTTCCGAGGTGCAGCTGGGGATCGGCTCTTCGGGGGTGCCCGAGACCTTCGTGATCGATGCCAAGGGCGTGATCCGCTATCAGCATATCGG
>NZ_JBJTER010000199.1:0-3121 GCF_046093005.1 Aestuariivirga sp. | reverse complement strand
GCCCTCCAGGCCATGACCGTGCAGCCGGCCATGCTCACGCTCCCGCGCGGCGAGCCGGCACCACAGGATGGGGCGGCGCTCCCGCGGGCAGGCGAGACGGCGGAGCGCCAGCGCCAGCGCGAAACCCATGGCGGCCGGCTGGTCGTCATGGCTCCGGGGCGACACATCATGCAGCCCGGCGCGGGCCAGGCCCTGAGCGGGCAGGTGGCTGTCGATGGCGGCAAGCCCGGTGAGCCAGGGTTTCACCCCCGACTCCGGCCTTGCCAGCCGGGCCTGGGCCTGTTCAAGCCGCGCGATCTGGCCGCGCAAGGCGGTCATCAGGGGCGATAGGTCCTCGCCCCGCGCAGTATCTGCCGGTTTCATACGCATGACTGTCATCATCCAGATTGTTCATGTTTTGTTCCATAAATGGCGGATGGAGTCAAGCCGGATGCGGGACGGGGGAATAATCATCCCGCCCACGGCGCAAGCAGCAGGAGAGGCAATGACGGTCTAACGGCCGGCGAGTGCGAAGTCCCAGTAGAGGTCGCGGGCTTTCTGCATGATGGGCCCCGGCTGAAAGTTGCGCTGCTCGACGCGGGTAATGGGCGCTACCTTGGCGTAATTGCCGGTGGCGAACACCTCGTCGGCCTCCAGGAATTCCTGCCAGCGGATGGCGCGCTCATGCACCGTGATGCCAGCCTTTCGCAACAGCCGGATCACCCGCTGCCGGGTGATGCCGTCCAGGAACGTCCCATTGGGAATGGGCGTATGCGCCTCGCCGTCCTTGGCGAACCAGATGTTAGCGGTAGCGAGCTCCGCCACATGGCCCAGCGAATCGAGCATCACCGCGTTGTCGAAGCCGCGCGTCTTGGCCTCGCGCATGGCGCGGGCCGAATTGGGATAGTGGCAGGCGGCCTTGGCGTCGGTCGGCGCATATTCGAGCGATGGCCGGCGGAACGGCGAGCAGGTGACAGAAAAACCGGTGGGTTTGGGGATCGGCGCGTCATAGACGGAGACCGAGAACTGGGTCGAGTCCGGATCGACATCGACGAAACCGTCCTCGGCCCAGAACATCGGACGGAGGTAGAGTTCGGCGGTCTTCGGAAACCTTGCGATGCCGTCGCGCACGATCTCCTCGATTTCGCCGGCGCCGGGCTGCGGCGCAAGCCCGAAGATCTTCGCCGAGCGGACGATGCGCTGGCAATGCCGGTCAAGATCGGGGGCGACGCCGGCGAAGGCGCGCGCGCCGTCAAACACGCAGGAACCCAGCCAAGGCGCATGGGTCATCGGCCCCATGATCTGCGGGTTGCCGGAATGCCAGGCGCCCTTGTACCAGGTCCAGGCCGTGCCTTTGCTGTCGTTCCAAGACATACACCGTCCTCCACATATAACATATATGGAGCGATGTTATCGCGAAAGTCGCGCCATGACAGCCAGCGAAAATGCGCGGTCGGTATTGCGCTAAATCAGGGCCGTCAGCTCGCTGAGATCGCCGATCTGGGCGGCGGGGCGGCCCGGGATACGGTCATCGCCGGCGCCAGTGCGGTTCACTCTGACCGCCTGGAAACCGAATTGGGCAGCGCCTTGCGCGTCCCAGCTGTTGGCGGACACGAAGCACACGCTGGCCGGATCCTGCAGTTGCAGCTTCTGCATGGCCAGACGGTAGACGCGGCGGCTGGGCTTGTAGATGCCCACCTCCTCGACCGACAACAGGGCGTTGAACAGGCCGTCGAGCCCCGCGTGGCGCACCGCCGCTTCCAGCATCGAAGGACTGCCGTTGGAGAGGATTGCGGTGAGACGGCCCGTTGCCTTCACCGCCGCGAGGGCCTCCCGCGCATCCGGATAGGCATCAAGCTTCAGAAACAGCGCCATGATTTCGTCGCGGAGGCCCGGCTCCGCCACCTGATGGCGCTCCAGCGCATAGTCCAGCGCCTCGCCCGTTACCTGCCAGAAATCGGCATGGACCCCCATCAGGCTCCTGAGCCAGGTGTATTCGAGCTGTTTTCGCCGCCACAGCTCCGAGATCTCCTCGGCTTTAGGGCCGATTTCCGGCGCGAGCCGCCTGAGCGGCGCATGCACATCAAACAGCGTGCCATAGGCGTCGAACACGCAGACCCTGATCCCCCGGAGCTTTTCCATGCCCCCTTTTTAGCCGAGAGTGAGCAGCACGGGGAAGCGCTCGATCAGCCAGTAGGATACCGCCTGGATGCCGCCGGTGATGAACATGATACCGGACAGGATCAGCAGCGCGCCGGCGACTTTCTCGACCTTCGCCAGATGCTTGCGGAAACCGGCCATGAAACCCATGAAGGTGCCGATGCCGGCGGCCGCCAACAGGAAGGGAATGCCCAGGCCCGCCGAATAGACGGCGAGCAGGCCAGCCCCCTTGGCCATGTCCTGCTCGCTGGCCGCGATGGTGAGGATGGTACCGAGCACCGGGCCGATGCATGGCGTCCAGCCGAAGGCGAAGGCGAGGCCTATCACATAGGCGCCCGCCAGCCCGCCGGGATGAACGTCATGATGGTAGCGCACCTCGCGCGACAGAAACAGCAGGCGGAACACGCCCAGGAAATGCAGTCCCATGACGATGATGATCAGCCCGGCGATGGCGGTGATGGGGTTAAAGGCGAAGCCAAACAGCTCCACCTGACGGGCGAGCTCGGTGCGGAGCAGCCCGCCGATCCATGAGGCGCTGGCCCCCAGCGCCACAAAAACGGTGGAAAAGCCGAGCACGAACAGCAAGGCCGCGAGCAGGGTGCGGCGGCGCTCCTCGCGCGGGCGGGCCTGGTGGTCTACCAGCTCCTCCAGCGACGCGCCGGTGATATAGCAAAGATAGGGCGGCACCAGCGGCAGCACGCAGGGGCTGAGGAAGCTCAGCATGCCGGCGAGCAGCGCTGCGCCAATCGACACATCCAGGGTCATGGTGATGCTCTGGCAGGCCGGCGTGGGTGAGGGCAAGGTGTGTTTTTGAAGCAGCGACCCCTTTCGGCGCACCCGGCCTTGATCCGGGGGTCTTCTTTGGTGACGGGGCAGGAGATGCCACAGTCAAACATCAAGCCATGGCAGCAGGAGTTGAAAGAGTCGTGCTTTGGCCGGTTGACAGCCGCTCGCGATAGAGATATGTTATATTATAACATTT
>NZ_JBJTER010000198.1:0-34783 GCF_046093005.1 Aestuariivirga sp. | reverse complement strand
GTTAGATTGCCCTTACGTTAAGGTCAATGGAAATCAGGCGGGTCACAGGCTCGTGAGGCCCATGGCGTAGCGCTGCCAGTTGCGCACATAGCCCTCCGCCGATCGCGCCAGCCGGGCGGCCCCCTCGGCGTCGATCTGGCCCACCACCTTGCCGGGCTGGCCCATGACGAGGGAATTGTCGGGAATGACCTTGCCCTCGGTGATCAGGGCATTGGCGCCGATCAGGCAGTTGTTCCCGATCCTGGCGCGGTTGAGGATCACCGCCCCCATGCCGATCAGCGTGTTGTCGCCGATCACGCAGCCATGCAGGATGGCCTTGTGCCCGATGGTGCAGCCGCGCCCGATGGTCAGTTCAAGGCCGGGGTCGGTGTGCAGCACCGCGCCGTCCTGGATGTTGGACGCCTCGCCGAGCGAAATCCACTCATTGTCGCCGCGGATCACCGCGCCGAACCAGACGCTCGCCAGCCGGGCGATCTTCACCTTGCCGATCACCACCGCGGTGGGCGCGATCCAGCAGGCGCCGTCCTCGGGCAGCTGCGGCGCGATGCCGTCCAGCGCATAGACCGGCACCGGCCTAGTCCTCGAGGTCGAAATCGAGGATGGCCATGGAGAAATTATAGGAGAGTTCGCCATCCTCCTCGTCCCGGAAGATCACGCCCACGAATTCCTCGCCGATATAGACCTCGGCCGAGTCGCTCTTCTGCGGCCGCTTGCGCACGCTGATCGACGGCAGCGCGAATTTAGCGCGCAGGAACTTGGTGAGCTTTGCGATTTCTTCGGGTTTCACGGGCGAAAGCCTCCGGGCGATGGGGGTGAGCGCCCGTCTAGCCCTATTCCTCCGCTGCCGCAACCGGCTCCACATTGTGGTCCATGGCGCGGGCCGGCTCGGTGCAGCCGGCATAGCCCACGACCTTGGCCGGAACGCCCGCCACCGTGGTGTTGGCCGGCACGTCATGCAGCACCACCGAGCAGGCGGCAACGCGCGAGCAATGGCCGATCTCGATATTGCCGAGGATCTTGGCCCCCGCCCCCACCAGCACGCCGTAGCGGATCTTCGGGTGGCGGTCGCCCGCCTCCTTGCCGGTGCCGCCCAGCGTCACGCCCTGCATGATCGAGACATTGTCCTCGATCACGCAGGTCTCGCCGATCACGATGTCATGGCCGTGATCGACCATGATGCCCTTGCCGATGCGCGCGCCGGGGTGGATGTCGATGGCGGACGTCACCGACAGGCGGCTCTGCAGATAATAGGCGAAGTCCCGGCGCCCCATGTGCCACAGCCGGTGCGCCATGCGGTGCGTCTGGATCGCCTGGTAGCCTTTGAAATAGAGCAGCGGATCGATGTAGCGGTGGCAGGCCGGGTCACGGTCGAAGGTGGCGATGATGTCGGCGCGCGCCGCATGGCCGATTTCCGGCTCCGCCTCCATGGCGTCGTGGAAGGCGTGGACGATCAGGTCGGCGCCGATGTCGGCATTGCCCAGCCGCTGCGCCAGCCGGTGCGACAGCGCCTCCTCGAAACTGTCATGGTTGAGGATCAGCGAAAAAATGAAGCCGCCCAGCGCGGGTTCATGCCGGGCGATCTCGCCCGCTTCCTCCCGGATGCGGCTCCACACCGGATCGATCTTTTCAACGGATTGGGTCTTGGCGGCCTGACGCATGGTTTACTCCTGGACTTCGTCTCTTATAGCCGAAAAGCCTCGCGGTGAACATCCCGAAGCGGCATTGCCGCAAATGCAGGCCTGGCCTAAGGACTTCCGCCATGACTTCGTTGTCCTCCCCCTCCCCTTTCATCCAGGCCTTCGCCGATGGCCATACCGGCTGGCTTGTCCTCAACCGGCCGGAGCGAAGGAATGCGCTCAATGGCGAGATGTGGGCTGCCATTCCGCCCGTGATCAAGACACTTGAGGAGAGCCCCGGCGTGCGGGTGATCGTCATGCGGGGCGCCGGCGCGGAGGCCTTCGCGGCGGGGGCGGACATCTCGGAATTCGGCGAGACCCGCAACGATGCCGAAGCCGCAGCGTGCTATGAGCAGCTCAACGGCCAGGCCTTCGCGGCGGTCCGCGACTGCGCGAAGCCGGTGATCGCCATGATCCATGGCTTCTGCATCGGCGGCGGGCTGGCGCTGGCGCTCGCCGCCGATCTGCGCATCGCCCACGGCGCCGCGCTGTTCGCGTTGCCCCCGGCCCGGCTGGGCCTCGCCTATCCGCTGGACGGCCTCAGGGACCTCGTTGCCACCGTCGGCGCTGCCGCCGCCAAGGACATGATCTTCCCCGCCCGCCGTCTCCCGGCGGAAGAGGCGCTGCGCCTGGGCCTCGTCAACCGCGTCGCCGCCGATCTCGAAGCCGGGACCGCGGCCTTGGCGGCCGAGATCGCGTCGGGCGCGCCCCTGACCATCGCCCACGCCAAACGCGCCATCGACCTGATCGCCGTTAGGCCGGGCCACGCCGGCGAAGCGGATGTCGCGGCGCTGGCGGCGCGCTGTTTCAATAGCGCCGACTATGCCGAAGGCCGCGCCGCCTTCGCGGCGAAGCGAAAGCCGGCATTCAGGGGCACTTAGGCGAGAAACGCCAGCACCGCCTGTTTGAAGCCGCTGTCTCCCACCGCATTCATGTGGTTGCGGCCGGGAAGCGTCACGCCCACTGCGCCAGGAATGGCATCGACCAGCGTCTGCACGTCGCCCGCCACATCGTCCTTCTCGCCCGCCACCACCAGCACAGGGACGCGGATGGTAGCCAGTTCCTCCGGCGTGATTTTCTGGCGCGAGGCGCGGATGCAGGCGGCGAGCGCCTTCAGGTCGCTTTTCGTCTGCTCGGCAAAGATCCGGAACCCTCTTGCGCCGGGGTCCGTCACCTGGGCACGGCTGGGGGCTTCCAGCGCCTGGGCGATGGCCTCCGACCCGCCCACCCCGGTGATCAGGCGCGACGCAAGCCCCGCCAGCACAACCCGCCGCAACCGGTCCGGATGGTTGATGGCCAGCAGCGCCGCCACCCGGGCACCCATGGAATAGCCCATGACATCGGCCACCGGGATTTCGAGATGGTCCAGCAGACGCCGCGCGTCCTCGGCCATGGCGGCAGCGCTGTAGAGGGCGGAGTCATAAAGCTTGGCGCTGGCGCCATGACCGCGGTGATCGAAGGTGATAACCCGCCGCCCGGCCCCGGTCAGCGTCTTCACCCAGCCCGTGTCCCACCAGTTGACGCGGCGGGTTGAGGCAAAACCGTGGATCAGCAGGATGGGCGGCCCCTCGCCCGCCGTCTCATAGGCGATCTCCACGCCGCCGGAATTGAACCTGTGCATGCCGGGCAAGATATGCTAATCGGCTGCCCGCACAAGCATTTCGAGGATGACATGGCATCGGGAGCAACGCCGCATTTCCAGAACCAGATGGGCCTATCGGTGATCGAGGTGGGGGCGCGTGAATTCATGTGCATCGGCGCGCCGCCGCCCTTCGACCATCCGCACATCTTCATCGACATGGGGTCCGAGACCGAGACGGTGTGCCCCTATTGCTCCACCCTCTACCGCCACAACCCGAAGCTCGGGGCCGGAGAAGCCAACCCTGCCCATGCCGCCTGGGCGGACAAGGCTGCCTGAGGGCGTCACCATACGTGACTTCCGCCCCGGTGACGAACCGGGGCTCGTCGCCGTGCTGCGCGATCTGCATCGCCATGAAAATCAAATCTATGACCGCAGCCGTCCGGCGGACACCATGGACGGCTGGTACATCGATCATCTGAAGCAGGAAACCGCCAGGAGCCAGGGACGCATCCTGGTGGCGGAAGGGCCGGACGGTATCGTCGGATACGCCTCATTTCATGCCGTGGTGACAACAGAGGACGACAAGGACGAAATTCCCCATAGCTATTCCTGTGTCGGCGATCTCGGCGTGCTGGCCTCCCGCCGCAGCATGGGCATTGGCGGCGCGCTGCTGGACGCCTGCGAGGCGCTGGCCCGCGAGGCAGGCCAACGCTGGCTGCGCCTCAGCGTACTGGCGGGCAATGACCGGGCGCGGGCCTTCTACCAGCGCCACGGCCTGAAAGAGCATCTGATCACCCTGGAGAAAAAGCTCTGATGCCGGAAAGCCTGAGCCTTGCCGAGGCCCGGCGCGTGGCCCTGGCGGCGCAGGGTTTCACCGGGTCCCACCGCGGCGCGAGGCCCGGCTGGAAAAGGATGGAGGCCGCGCTGCGCCGCCTGCATCTTCTGCAGATCGACAGCGTCAATGTTCTGACCCGCGCCCATTACCTGCCGCTCTATTCGCGGCTCGGGCCTTATGCGCGGCCAAGCCTCGACGAGCGGAGCTTCGGGCAGACCAAGCGCGCCTTGTTCGAGTGCTGGGCGCATGAGGCAAGCCTGCTGCCCTTCGATCTCCATCCGCTGATGCGCTGGCGGCGGCTGGTGGGGCTGGTCGCGCGGCAAGCTGGCGCTGGAAACGCTGTTCGACCAGGGCCTGCTGACGGCCGCGACGCGGCGCGGCTTCGAACGGCTCTATGACCTGCCGGAGCGGGTGATCCCGGCCGATATCCTCGCCCTTCCAACGCCCGGCGAGAGCGGCGCGATGCGAGACCTGATGGCCAAATCCGCGGAAGCGCTTGGCATCGCCACCGAGGCTGATCTCCGCGACTATTTCCGCCTGCCGCTGGCCGCGTCCCGCACGGCGCTTGGCGACCTGGTGGAGGAAGGCACGCTCGTTCCCGCCGCCGTTGAGGGCTGGAAACAGAAGGCCTATCTCCACCGCGATGCAAGGCTGCCGCGGAAGGCGGGCGGGCAGGCGTTGCTCTCGCCCTTCGATCCGCTGGTGTGGGAACGGGCACGGGCCGAACGGCTGTTCGGCTTCCGCTACCGGCTGGAAATCTATACGCCCGCGGCGCAACGGACCTACGGCTATTATGTGCTGCCCTTCCTCCATCACGACCGGCTGGTTGGCCGCGTCTGCCTGAAAGCTGACCGCCAGGCCGGCATCCTGCGCGCCAATGCCGCCCATCACGAGGCCGGCGTCGATACCGGCGAAATGGCGCAGGCGCTGGCCGATGAGCTGCGGCTGATGGCCCAATGGCTTGGCCTGGCGGGCGTCGAGGCGGCGCCGCTGGGCAACCTGGCGCCGCAATTGTCAAAGGCGTTGCGGCGCCGGGCCTGAGCGGTCCGACCCTAGAACGCGCCTTCGCTTTGAAGTTCAGCCGTCACCGCGACGATTGCCGCCTTCAGCGTATCAACCACGAAATCCACATCCGCCATGGTCATGGTGAGCGGCGGCGACAGCACGTCGAGGTGCCCGATCGGCCGGACCAGCAAGCCATTGGCCTCACAGGCCCTGGAGATGCGCTTCGAAATGTTGACGCTGTCGGGAAAACGCGCGCGGGTCGCCTTGTCCCGCACATATTCCACGCACATCATCAGCCGGCGGCCACGCACATCGCCGACGATGGCGAGATCCGACAGCTCCGCAAGGCGGCGCTCCAGATAGCCGCCCACCCGCGCGGCATTGCCGCAAAGATCCTCGCGCTCGATGATCTCGATGTTCTTGAGCGCCACCGCGCAGGCCACCGGATGGCCGGCATAGGTATAGCCATGGGTGAACCACGCGTCAGGGTCCGGCGCGGAAATGATCTCGTGAATGGCGTCCGAATAGATCACAGCCGAGAGCGGGATGTAGCCCGACGTGAGCCCTTTGGCGCACACAATGATGTCCGGCACGATGCCGAATTCATCCTCGGAGGCGAACATATGGCCGAGGCGGCCAAACGCGGTGACGATCTCATCGGCGATGAACAGGATCCCATGGCGCGTGCAGAGCTCGCGCATGCGCGGCAGATAGTTGGGCGGCGGCATGCACACCCCGCCCGAGGCCTGGGCGGGTTCGGCGATGAAGCAGGCGATGTTCTCAGGCCCCAGCGCGGCGATTTTCTGCGCGAATTCCTCCACCAGGGCATCGCTGAAGGCCTCGAGGCTCATGCCGTCCGGCCGCCGGTAGGGATAAGGCGCCGAGAGATGATGCACGAGATCGGGAATATATTTGAAATGCTCCGACTGGTCGCCGTCGCGCAAGCCCACCGTCATGCCGAGATAGGTCGAGCCGTGATAGGAATTTTTGCGCGAGATCACATAGCGCCGCGCGGGTGCGCCACGCCGTGACTGATAGTAATGGGCAAGCCGGATGGCGGTATCGACGGCACAGGAGCCGGAGGTGGCATAGGCCACGTGGTTCAGATCGCCGGGCGCCAGTCCGGCGAGCTTCGCGGCGAGCCGCGCGGCCGGCGCATTGGTGACGTCGACGAAGGTCGTCGTGTAGCAGAGCTGCAGCGCCTGCTCGGCCATGGCCTCGGCGATTTCCTTGCGGCCATAGCCCGCGTTCACGCACCACATGCCGCCGATGCCATCAAAATAGCGGCGGCCCTGGGCGTCGGTCACATAGCAGCCCTCGCCCTCCACCAGCACCAGCGAGCCATTGGCCCGGAAACTGTCAAAATGGGTGTAGGGATGCAGGACATGGTCATGGTCCTGCTGCCAGAGTTCCTGCGCATTGAAACGGTTGTGAGCCTGATGAAGCACGGACGGTACCCTCACTGAAATATTGACCATCCAGTCAATAGCATGGTCCGGACCGGATAGCCACCGGCGGCGGTTTAAACGAGGAGGTCGCGGCGCGCCGTGATATGGGCCTCAACGGCAGAGACCACGCGCGCGCAGTCTTCATCGGTCACCATGAGCGACAGCGCCATGAAGCCGCGTTCGGCCATGTAGATGCCGTCCGCCAGCAGATCGAGGAACAGAAGCTGGCGCAGCCGCTTGTCGGTGGCATCGAGGTCTTCCGGGCGGGCGATGTCGCCAGCGGTCGGGTGAATGGCGATCATCGAGCCCTGCCCCGTCGCCCTCATCTTCACCTGATAGCGCATGAACAGCTCGTTCAAGGCGGACCGCAGCCGGTCACCCCTTTCGTTGAGCTCAACGCAGGCATCCGGCGTGAACACCTCCGTCATCGCCACCTGGCCCACCGTCATGGTGAGCGTGTTGTTGTTGAAGGTTCCGGCATGCGGCAAGGCATCGGGCCGGGTGGGGTCAAACAGTTCCATGATGGCGCGCTTGCCGCCGAACGCCCCGAAGCTCATGCCGCCGCCGACATATTTGCCGAGCGTCTTGAGGTCGGGCTCGATCCCGGTCTTGGCGGCAAGGCCGCCGGGGTGGAGGCGCGAGGTCATCACCTCATCGAAGATCAGCACGATGCCGCGCGCCGCCGTTTCCTGCCGCAGCATCGCGAGGAATTCTGGGCTCGCTGAAATGCAGCCGCCGCCGCCCAGCATGGGCTCGAGGATCACCGCCGCCAGATCATCGGCATGCCCCGCGATCAGCAGTTGGGTGGCGTCGATGTCGTTGAACAGGCCCAGCACGCAGTCGAAGGGCGCATTCACCGGCGAGGCGCCATGGCTGAAATAGAGCGTGCCGCCATGGTAGCCGCCGCGCAGCGGCATGATGCGCCGCCGCCCCGTGAAGCAGCGGGCGGCGGCCAGCGCCATCATGTTGGCTTCAGTGCCGGAATTGGTGAAGCGCACCAGATCGAGCGCAAAGCGGCGGGTGACGGTTTCCGCCAGTTTCACTTCCTCACCGTGCTGGGCGCCGAAGTTGAGGCCCATGGCAAGCGCATCCCTGGCGGCCGCCATGATGCGCCGATGGGAATGGCCATAGATGCCCGCCGAATACTCGCCCAGCAGATCGAGATAGCTGTGGCCATCAATGTCGGTGAGGCGCGAGCCTTCGGCCTTTTCGACCCGCACCGGGAAAGGCGCCGAAAACAGCACGGTACGGGTGTTGCCACCGGGCATGACGGCGGCGGCGCGCGCCTGCATCGCTTCAGTTTTGGGCCGTGCCGCCGCGAAGGCGCGCTTGGCCTCATCCAGCGCGGCGTCGATGCGGGCAGATCGTTCGCTATTGGCCATGCCGGTCCTCCTGCGCCGCTCAGGCGGTGGCCTTGTCGCGGATCGGCGGCGTGAAGGCGAGGCCCATGTCCCAGGGCAGGTAGATCCAGGTGTCCTGGCTCACTTCGGTGATGAAGCTATCAACCAGCGGGCGGCCCGCCGGCTTGGCGTAGACGGTGGCGAAATGGGCCTTGGGCAGCATCTCCCGCACCACCCGCGCGGTGGCCCCGGTATCGACCAGATCGTCGACGATCAGCACGCCAGCACCACCATCCGTGCCAGCCACGTCCGCGCTGATGCCCTTCAAGACCTGGATTTCGCCCTGCTTGTCATAGTCATAGGAGGCAACCGACACCGTCTCCACGACCCGGATGCCCAGCTCGCGGGCGACAATCGCGGCGGGAACCAATCCGCCGCGGGTGATCGCCACCACAGCCCGGAACGGACCCGCCGCCGCCAGCCGCCAGGCCAGAGCGCGCGCATCGCGGTGGAACTGGTCCCAGGAGACCGGAAAGTTCTTCTGCCACTTCTCGTCCATGATTGCCCCCTTTTCCCGATTTATGCCCCTGCCCGGCGGCGCAGGCAATGCTCAAGACCAGCCGCGGGCCTTGCCCTCGCGGGTCAGGTCACCGGCCATGCGGCAGACGGCGGCATAGGCCTCGGCGAGGGCCGCCTCGTCGCGCGAACGCAGCACCAGGTTGGTGGCAAAGCCATCTGGCGCCTGGAAGGGATAGGAGCCGATGACGACGCCCGGAAAGGCTTTCTGGATTTCGCCAAGGGGCTTCGCGGCATCGCCCTCCCCGCCGCGGAACTCCACCGTCCGGGAGCGCATCGGAACGCCTGGGGTGAGCCTCCTGGCGACATCCTCCATCATGGCGTTCATGATCTTCGGCACCCCGGCCATCACGAATACATTGCCGATCTGGAAGCCCGGCGCCCGCGACACCGGGTTGTCGATCAGGCTGGCGCCTTCGGGCATGCGGGCCATGCGCAGCCGCGCCTCGTTGGCCTCGCGCCCGGTCTCACGGAAGTAATCCATCAGAATCTGGACGGCGCGCGGATCATGGCCGATCGGCAGGCCGAAGGCCTTGGCCACGGCATCGGCGGTGATGTCGTCATGGGTGGGGCCGATGCCCCCCGTGGTGAACACATAGCTGTAGCGATGGCGGAGGGCGTTGAGCGCCGCCACGATATCGTCCTCGCGGTCAGCGACGACCCGGGCCTCCTTGAGGTCGATCCCCAGCGCCGTGAGCATGTCGGCGATGAAGCCCAGATTCTTGTCCTTGGTCCGGCCGGACAGGATTTCATCGCCGATCAGCAGGACGGCGGCGGTCGGTTGCGTTTCGGTCATGGCTGCCAGCCTGTGCCAGCAAGACCCCGGCCTGTCAACGAAGCCGCCGCGATGAGCCTTGCGCCCGCCGCGCCGGGGCACTATCTCCCCTCAAGACAAACGCGGCGGTTGAGGCCGTCCGCATAATCTGTAAACTCCCGACTCATGAAACCTGCTGATGGCCGGACTGACCCGGCTCCGGACCGCGCTTTGCATGACCCACGCCGCCCTCGACGACACGTCCTCGCCCCGTTCCAACCGCATCAAGCTGCATGGCCCGGAAGACTTCGCGGCCATGCGCGAGGCCGGCCGGCTCACCGCGGAGGCGCTCGATCTGCTGGCGCCCATGGTGAAGCCGGGGGTAACGACGGACGAGCTTGACCAGGCGATCGTCGATTTCGCCCGCGCCCACAACGCCATTCCCGCGCCCTACAACTATCGCGGCTACCCCAACTCGATCTGCACCTCGCTCAATCACGTGGTCTGCCACGGCATTCCCAACGACAAGCCGCTGCGCGAGGGCGACATCGTCAACATCGATGTCACGTTGATCGTCGATGGCTGGCATGGGGATTCAAGCCGCATGTACACAGTGGGCGAAGTGAACCGCAAAGCCGAGCGCTTGATCGAGGTCACCTATGAGTGCCTGATGCGCGGCATCGAGGCGGTGAAGCCCGGCGCCCACCTCGGCGACATCGGCTTCGCGATCCAGAGCCATGCCGAGGCCGAGCGCTGCTCGGTGGTGCGCGATTTCTGCGGCCACGGGCTGGGCCGCGTGTTCCACGATCATCCGAATGTGCTGCACTATGGACGCAAGGGCGAAGGCGTTGAACTGAAGCCCGGCATGTTCTTCACCATCGAGCCGATGATCAACCTCGGCCGCCCGCATGTGAAGATCCTGGGCGACGGCTGGACGGCCGTCACGCGGGACCGGTCGCTCTCCGCCCAGTTCGAGCATACGGTGGCCGTCACCGAAACAGGGGTTGAGATTTTCACCCTCTCGCCCAGGGGCCTCCATCACCCGCCCTACCGGATCTAGCGGCGATGTCGGGGTTCGAGGACGCCGGAAACGATCCCCCTCCCCACTTCATTGGCCACCGCGAACGGTTGAAAGAACGATTTCGGGAAACCGGCGGCGATGCGCTTGCCGATTACGAGCTGCTCGAAATGCTGCTGTTCCGGGCCATCCGGCGCGGCGACACCAAGCCGCTGGCCAAGCGGCTGATCGCCCGCTTCGGCAGCTTCGCGGAGGTGCTGAGCGCCCATCCGAACCGGCTGATGGAGGTAACCGGCGTTGGCGAGGCGGTGGCCACCGAGATCAAGCTGGTGCATGCAGCGGCCATGCGGCTGATGCGCGGCCAGGTGCTGAACCGGCCACTGCTGGGAAGCTGGTCGGCGATCCTCGACTATGTGCGCGCCGCCATGGCCTTCAGCGACAACGAGCAGTTCCGGATTCTGTTCCTCGACAAGAAGAACCAGCTGATCGCCGATGAAGTCCAGCAGGAAGGCACGGTCGACCACACGCCGGTCTACCCGCGCGAGGTCATGAAACGGGCGCTGGAGCTCGGAGCGTCAGCCATCGTGCTCGTCCACAATCATCCGTCGGGCGATCCGGCGCCGTCGATGCCGGATATCGAGATGACCCGCAAGATCGTCGACGCCGGGCAGCGGCTGGGCGTCACCATCCACGATCACGTCGTCGTCGGGCGCAAGGGGCATTTCAGCTTTCGGTCAAACGGCCTGCTTTTAGCCGTGCCAGAGCCTCCGGCGTGTCGGCATCGGTCAGCACGGCGTCATCCGGCATGGCCACCTCGACCACCTCTTCAGCAAGACTGTCGAACAGCGTCCGCGCGCCGCGGTCGCCGGAAAGGGCCTGGAGGGCCTGGAAATGCTGGCGGCCCCACAGCACCGGATTTCCGCGCTCACCGCCAACCACCGGCACGCAGATCGAGCGGTGCTCCGCCGGGTTGAAGGCGGCGATCAGGCGGCGCACCACGTCCGGCCCGACCAGCGGCATGTCGCCCAGCGCCACCACCGCGGCATCGACGTCGGCAGGCAGCGCAGCGATCCCTTCCCGCAGCGATCCGGCGAGGCCTTCGGCATAGCGCGGATTGTGCACGAAGCCCGCGCCAGGATCCCGCACGGCGGCTTCGATGGCGCTGGCGTCACGCCCGGTGACCACCAGCGTCATATCCGCCGCCTGGCGCATGGTCTCAACGGTCCGGCGGATCATCGGCTGGCCGCCGAGATCGGCGAGCAGCTTGTTCTCGCCCATGCGGGAGGATTGCCCCGCGGCCAGCACCACCGCCGCCACCCGCGGGGCCCGCTGCGGCTTCGGCTTGCCCTCGCGCGGCGATGGCCTGGTGGGGATTTCGGCCAGCAGCCCGCCTGCCCCCATGTCCATGATGTCCTCCGGCGTCACCGGCACATCCGCCATCACCCGGGCCAGCACCCAGTCGAAGCCGTTGAGCTTGGGCGAGCGCGCGCAGGACGGAACGCCGATCACCGGAACAGGCCCAAGCGCCCCGAACATCATGAGGTTGCCTGGGTCCACCGGCATGCCGAGGTGAAGCACCCTGCCCCCGGCCCGCACCACCGCCTGCGGGATCACATCGCCCCGGTCGACAATGGCCGATGCGCCGAACACGAGAATGGGGTCGCAGCCCAGCGCGCTTGCCTCGGCGATTGCCGCCGCAACGTCGGCGGCGGCATGCGCCACCACCCGCACGGCCGTGAGCGTCCCGCCCAGCGCACCGAGCCGCTCGCGCATCGCCTCCTCGGACTTGGCGATGATGGAAGCCTTGGTCTGCGGCAGCCTTGTGATGATCAACCCCGCCCCTTTGGCGCGGAAGGCCGCGACGCTGACCAGCGGCTTACCGCCGATGATCGCCCGGGCCTGCTCCAGCACCGGGCGCGGCACCGCGAAGGGAATGACCTTCACGGTCGCCACCATCTCGCGCTCCTCGACCACCGCGTAGGGCGCCACGGTGGCCAGCGTCAGGCTTTCATGAAGGCGGTTGAGCGCGCGCACCCGCGCCACATCGACCAGCGCCAGGCCATGGCAGGACGCGTGAAGATTGGCCCGGCCCGTGAACGGCGCCTGGGCGCGGGTGCCGCCGCCTGCGATCGCCCCCGCCACGGCGGCCGCGGCTTCATCCTCCGGCACGTCATCGCGCGCCAGTTTCGCCGCATAGACGGCCTTGACACCCGCCGCGCCAAGAACCGCGATGTCCTCCGCCGTCAGCACCCGGCCCTTCTTGAACATGCCGCCCTGATGTTTCACGGAATGCGCCAGGATTGCGCCTTCAGCCTCATCCAGCGGCAGTTCGCCGAAGGTCATCTCAGGCCCCGAGGCGCAGCGCGCGGGTCACTTCAGCCATGATCGACACCGCGATCTCGGGCGCCCCGCGCGCCCCGATGGCAAGGCCGATGGGCCCGTGGATGCGGGCGAGCTCCGTTTCGCCGAAACCCGCTTGCATCAGCCGCGTCACGCGCGCGCCTTGGGTTTTGCGCGAGCCCAGCGCGCCGATGTAGAACGCCTCCGAGCGCAGCGCCGCGGCCAGCGCCGGATCGTCGATCTTGGGGTCATGGGTGAGCGCGATCACGGCGGTACGGGCGTCAAGCCCAATGGCCGGGATCACCTCGTCCGGCCATTCCGCATGGAGCGCGATGCCCGGAAAACGCGCGCCGGTGGCAAAGGCCCCGCGCGGGTCGATCACCGTCACGTCATATCCCAGCGCCTGGGCGATGGGGATCACGCTCTGCGCGATATGAACGGCGCCGATGATCACCAGCCGCAGGGCGGGGTTGAACACAGTGATGAAGTGGCCGTCATGGCTTCCCGATTGATCAAAGCGGAAGGCCTCGTCGAGTTTCTCCGCCAGCGGATCCCGGGCCGCCTCGGCGCGCCCGACCAGACGCTGCGCCCCGCTTTCAAGATCGGTGATCAGCGCCACCGCCCGCCGGCTGCCTCGCGCCGCCAGCAGCGCCTCCAGCGTCTCGCGTTTCACGTCACCGGCTCCACATAGACGCCGATCCTGCCGCCACAGGCGAGGCCCACTTTCCAGGCCGTTTCATCAGCGACGCCGAACTGCAGCAGCCTGGGCTTGCCGGAAGCGATGATGTCGATGGCTTCGGTCACCACCGCGCCTTCGACGCAGCCCCCGGACACCGAGCCCATGAAATTGCCATCCTGGTCGATCACCAGCTGGCTGCCGATGGGCTGGGGGGCTGAGCCCCAGGTTTCAACCACGGTGGCAATGGCCAGCCGCCGGCCCTGGCGCAGCCACTGATCGGCCTGTTCGAGAATGGTGTGATCGGATGCGGCCATGACGTGCCCTCCTAGTTCAATGTCTTCCGCAGCCACAGCTTCGGATCATGCGCCGGCGCCGCGGGAACGGCAAGCGCGGCGGCGAGATCGCGCAGGCTGTCCAGCGAATGCACGGGGCGGAATTCATCGACATAGGGCATCATCACCCGGATGCCGCCCGCCACCGCCTCGAAACCGTCATAGCGCAGGAGCGGATTGAGCCAGACGATGCGCTTCGACTGGCGGCGCAGGCGTTCCATCTCATGCCGCAGCGTGGCGGTGTCCTCGCGGTCGAGGCCGTCGGTCATGATCAGCAGCTGGGCGCCCTGGGTCAGCACGCGCCTCGCCCATTTGTAATTGAACTCACGCAGCGACGTGCCAATGCGGGTGCCGCCCGACCAGTCCTTCACCGCGGCGGAGACCTTCGCCATGGCCTCGTCGATGTCACGGCGCTTCAATTCGCGCGTCACATTGGTGAGCCTGGTGCCGAACAGGAACACATGCGCGCGGTCACGGTCGTTGGTGATGGCATGCAGGAAATGCAGGAACATGCGCGAATAGCTGGAGCATGAGCCGGAAATGTCGCACAGCACGACGAGCGGCGGCTCATGCCATTTCTTCTCGCGCCGCTTGAGATCGATGAAATGCCCGCCAGCCCGGAGCGAGCCTTTGAGGGTGCGGCGCATGTCGATGGCCGGCGCCGCGATGGCGCGCTGCCAGCGCCTCGTCATCTCCTCGCTGCGGTAGAGGCGCAGCCGGGCGATGGCGGCCCGCGCCTCCGCCTGTTCGGCCACCGTCATCTGTTCGAAGTCCTTTGCGCGCAACACCTCTTCGGCGGAGGCGGTGAAGCTGGCGTCAACTTCGATGTCATCCTTCTTTTCGCGCTGGGCGCTGTGGTTCTCACGGGCATCGAACATGGCTTCGGCGAGCCTGCGGAACCCGGCCTTCCGCGCCTTCTCGCCCGCGTCGCGCGACACCTGGTGGAAGAACAGCTGCATGAGCTGCTCCAGCATCTTGGGCTTCTTCCAGAACACATGGAATGCCTGGTCGAACAATTCGCGCTGGTCGCGCCGTTTGACGAACACCGCATGCAGCGTCCAGTAGAAATCCTCCCTGGTGCGCAGCGCGCCGGCCATCGCGGCGTCGAGCGCGTCGAGCACCGCGCCCGGCCCCACCGGAATTCCGGCCTCGCGCAGGACCCGCGCAAAGTGCATGATGTTCTCGGCGAGCTTGCCGGACAGCGGCCGCTGGTTCTGGTTGGCGGGCTGGGCAAAGGGGTTCATGCCGGATCAGGTCCTGGCGGTGGTCCGGATTTCATCCTTGATCTGGTCGAGGATGCGCTTGGCTTCGGTGCCCTGCATGCGGCTGATGTCATCCTGATACTTGAGCAGCACGCCCAGCGTGTCATTCACCGTCTGCGGGTCGAGCGACATGGCGTCGAGCTCATTCAGGGCCGTCACCCAATCCAGCGTTTCGGCAACCCCCGGCGCCTTGAACAGATCAACCCCGCGCAGCGACTGCACGAACATGACCACTTCCCTGGCCAGCGCATCGGATGCGCCGGGCCGCCGCGCCTTGACGATGTCGAGTTCACGCCGCGCATCGGGATAGCCAACCCAGTGATAGAGGCAGCGGCGCTTCAACGCGTCATGCACCTCGCGGGTGCGGTTCGAGGTGATGACGACGATCGGCGGCTCCTCCGCCTTGATGGTGCCGAGTTCGGGAATGGTGACCTGGAAATCCGACAGCACTTCCAGCAGGAAGGCTTCGAAAGCTTCATCGGTACGGTCCAGCTCGTCGATCAGCAGCACCGGCGCCTGGCCCTTGGGCGCTTCAAGGGCCTGCAGCAGCGCGCGCTTGATCAGGAAGCGCGCGGCGAAAATGTCCTGGCCCAGCCGCGCGCGGTCAAGCTCGCCCGCCGCCTCGGCCAGTCTGATCTCGATCATCTGGGCGGAATAGTTCCACTCATAGACGGCGGAATTGACATCGAGCCCTTCGTAGCACTGAAGCCGGATCAGCTTGCGGCCGAGCGTCTCCGCCAGCACCTTGGCGATCTCGGTCTTGCCCACCCCGGCCTCGCCCTCGAGAAACAGCGGGCGGCCCATCCTGAGCGACAGGAAGGCCACGGTGGCGAGGTCGCGCCCGGCGATATAGCCCGTGGAGCGGAGCAGCGTGATCGTCTCGTCGATGCTGGCCGGCAGGTTCTTGGTCATCAACGTCTTCTCCTGGTTCCGCCGCGCTGGCACCCGCAGATGTCCTCGGACAGGGGATATGCCAAACAAAAAGAGGCCCGCGACCTTGCTCGCGGGCCCCAACTCGCAAGGATCGGAATTACTTTGCGGCCTCGACAGCCCGCTTGGCCATGACCGTGATCAAATGCGCGCGGTAAGCCGCGGACGCGTGCAGATCGCTGTTCAGGCCCTTGGCCGGCACCGCAACCCCGTTGAGAGCCTCCGCCGAGAAGTTCTTGGAGAGCGCGGCCTCCATCTCCGGCACCCGGAACACGCCCGGGCCAGCGCCGGTGACCGCCACACGCGCCGATCCATCGGCCAACTGGGCCACGAACACGCCCACCATCGCATAGAGCGAGGCCGGGTTCGGGAATTTGGCGTAGCCGCACTTCTTCGGGACCGGGAACTCGATGGCGCTGATCATCTCGCCGTCCTGGAGGGCGGTCGAGAACATGCCGGTGAAGAAATCTCCGGCCGCGATCTTGCGCCCTGCGGTGTGGATCGTGGCGCCCAGGCCGAGGCAGGCTGCGGGATAGTCCGCCGCGGGATCATTGTTGGCCACCGAACCGCCAATCGTGCCCTTGTGGCGCACATGCGGGTCACCGATGCCGCCAGCCAGCGCGGCGAGACCCGGGATCGCCTTCTTGAGCCCGGCATCGCCCGCCACATCGGCGTGCGTGGTGCCCGCCTTGATGACGACCGTGGCGCCAACGCTGACGCCACTGTTCTTGAGCCCACCCAGATCGATGATGTCGGAGGGCGCTGCGAGGCCCTGCTTCATCGCCGGGATCAGCGTCTGGCCGCCGGACAGGAACTTGCCGTCCTTGGCGGATTTGATCGCCGCCGCCGCGTCAGCGGCGGAAGCGGGACGGTGATAGGTGAAGTTTTCCATGGTGATGTCCTCTTGGCCTTATTCCGCGGCCTTCTTCATCGGCTGCAACGTCTTCCACACCGTGAGCGGGGTGGCCGGCATCGGAATGTCGCGCACGCCCAGCGCATCGGTGACCGCGTTCATCACCGCCGCCGGAGAGGCGATGGCGCCGGCCTCGCCGCAGCCCTTGATGCCGAGCGGGTTGCTCGGGCACGGGGTGCAGGTGAAGCCCAGCTTGAACGACGGCACGTTGGCGGCGCGCGGCATCTGGTAGTCCATGTAGGAACCGGTCAGCAGCTGGCCCGACTCCTTGTCATAGACGCAACCTTCGGTCAGCGCCTGGCCGATGCCCTGCACGATGCCGCCATGCACCTGGCCCTCGACGATCATCGGGTTGATGATGTTTCCGAAGTCATCAACCGCCGTGTAGTTCGCCACCTCGGTGACGCCGGTATCGGGGTCGATTTCGATCTCGGCGATGTGCACGCCCGCCGGGAACACGAAGTTCGAAGGATCGTGGAACGCCGATTCCTTGAGGCCCGGCTCGATTTCGGCCGAGTTGAACTTGTGCGCCACATAGGCAGACAGCGCCACTTCGCCGAATGCCATCTTCTTGTCGGTGCCCTTCACGGTGAAGGTGCCGTTCTTGAACTCGACGTCGTTGACGGAGGCTTCCATCACCGCCGCCGCGACGCGCTTGGCCTTGGACTCGATCTTGTCGAGCGCCTTGGAGATCGCCGTCATGCCGACAGCGCCGGAGCGCGAGCCGTAGGTGCCCATGCCGAACTGCACCTTGTCGGTGTCGCCATGCACGATGGACACATTGTTGATGTCGATGCCCAGCCGGTCGGAAACCAGTTGCGCGAAGGTGGTCTCATGGCCCTGGCCGTGGCTGTGCGAACCGGTGAGGATTTCCACCGTGCCAACCGGGTTGACGCGCACTTCCGCCGATTCCCAGAGGCCGACGCCGGCGCCGAGCGACCCCACCGCCGCCGACGGCGCGATGCCGCAGGCCTCGATATAGGCCGAGAAGCCGATGCCGCGCAGCTTGCCGCGCTTGGCGGCTTCCGCCTTGCGGGCGCCGAAGCCCTTGTACTCGGCGATCTCCAGCGCCTTGTCGAGGGCGGCCGCATAGTCGCCCGCGTCATAGCACATGATGACCGGTGTCTGGTGCGGGAAGGAGGTGATGAAGTTCTTCCGGCGGAATTCCGCCGGGTCCATCTTCAGCTCGCGCGCCGCCGTCTCGACGATGCGCTCCACCACATAGGTGGCCTCCGGCCGTCCGGCGCCGCGATAGGCGTCGACCGGCGCGGTGTTGGTGTAGATCGCATCAACTTCCGCGTAGATGTTCGGGATGTTGTACTGGCCCGACAGCAGCGTGGCGTAGAGATAGGTCGGCACGCAGGATGAGAAGGTCGAAAGATAGGCGCCCATCGCCGCCTTGGTGTGAACCCGGAAACCGGTGATCTTGCCATTGGCGTCGGTGGCGAGCTCGGCATGGGTGACATGGTCACGGCCATGGGCATCGCTCAGGAAGCTTTCAGTGCGCTCCGCCGTCCACTTGATCGGCCGGCCGCCGATCTTCTTCGAGGCCCAGGCGCAAACCACTTCCTCGGCATAGATGAAGATCTTGGAGCCGAAGCCGCCGCCCACGTCCGGCGCGATGACGCGCAGCTTGTGCTCCGGCGTCAGGCCGTGGAAGGCGGAGATCACCAGACGCGCCACATGCGGGTTCTGGCTGGTGGTGTAGAGCGTGTAGACTTCCGTGCCGGTGTCATAGGAGCCGATCGCGGCGCGCGGCTCCATGGCGTTCGGAATAAGCCGGTTGTTGACGAGGTCGATCTTCGTCACATGCGCGGCCTTCTTGAAGGCGGCGTCGGTCGCGGCCTCATCGCCCAGCGACCAGTTGTAGACCCGGTTGTCGGGGGCCACGTCATGGACCTGCGCCTTGTGGCCCATCGCCTCGGCGACATCCACCACATGCGGCAGCACGTCATAGGTGACGTCAACCGCGGCGGCGGCGGCCTTGGCCAGATCCTTGGTCTCGGCCACCACCACGGCGACATGGTCACCGACATAGCGGACCTTGCCCATGGCGAGGATCGGATGCGGGCCCGCCTTCATCGGCGAGCCGTCCTTGGAATGGATCATCCAGCCGCAGATGAGGCCGCCGATCTTGTCGGCCGCCACATCCTCGCCGGTGAAGATGCCGACCACGCCTGGCATCTTGCGCGCCTTGGCGGTGTCGATCTTCTTGATCGCCGCATGGGCGTGCGGGCTGCGCACGAAATAGGCGTAGGTCTGCTTCGGCAGGTTGATGTCGTCGGTGTAGTTGCCCTTGCCGGTGATGAAGCGCAGGTCTTCCTTGCGCTTCACGCGGGCGCCAATGCCGGTTCCCTTATCCATTGCTTCGTTCTCCCCTGATCACATGTTGGCGGCGCCGGCCTTAACGGCGGCGACGATGTTCTGATAGCCCGTGCAGCGGCAGATGTTGCCCTCGAGCTCGTGGCGGATGGTGTCTTCATCGAGCTTCTTGCCAAGCCGGTTGACCATGTCGACGGCCGCCATGATCATGCCCGGGGTGCAGAAGCCACATTGCAGGCCATGATGCTCGCGGAAAGCTTCCTGCATCGGGTGCAGCTTGCCGTTGGCGGCCAGGCCCTCGATGGTGGCCACCTCGGCCCCGTCATGGGCGATGGCCAGCGCCGTGCAGGCCTTCACCGCCTTGCCATTGACGTGCACCACGCAGGCGCCGCACTGGCTCGTGTCGCAGCCGACGTGGGTGCCGGTCAGGCCCAGCTTGTCGCGCAGAAATTCAACCAGCAGCGTGCGGCCTTCAACATCGCCGCACACGTCCTGTCCGTTCACCTTCATGGAGATTGCAGGCATTCGATCCTCCCAAATTGGCTTCCCCCGTTCTCCCGGGCCGCGCCTCACTCCAGGTCACAGACGCGTTTTCCGGACGGGGAAGTTCCAGATTGCCAATATACATACTCAACCGGGCGGGACCTATCGTCAAGTGCGGCCAATGGACCGCGACCCGGAAATCAGTCGTCTGTTTTGCTGCACTGCACAGCTTGAACCGGGCCGCCCGGTTCGCCGTAAAGCTATCCAGTGGAGGTTTCCCATGCGGTTCATATTGCGCCTACTCGCCATGATTGTGTTGTTCACCCTTCCGGCCCAGGCGGACGAGTTGAGCGCGCAGGACAAGACGGCCTTCCAGAGCGTGATTTCTGATCAGATCGCGGCTTTCCAGGCTGATGATGGCGCCACCGCCTATGGCTTTGCCAGCCCGACCATCAGAAGCATCTTCCCGAACCACTATCTGTTCATGGACATGGTGAAGCGTGGCTACCAGCCGGTCTACCGTCCCAAATCCTTCACATTCGGCGAGGCCGGCATCAACGAGGCGGGCCGTCCGTTCCAGAAGATGACGATCGTCGGCCCGGACGGCTTCACCTACGAGGCGCTGTATTCGATGGAACGCCAGCCCGACGGGAGCTGGAAGATCAACGGCTGCGCCCTGGTCCGGGCGCCTGACATGGGGGCATAGACCGCTGACCTGCGCCGGCAAGCGGTTGGCCGGGTCGCGCCCGATGCCGGAAAACAGTGAATTGGGGGCGGGAAAGCGCTACCAACCCGGACGCGAGCGGCTTAGGTTCCGCTTCCGAGATCGGGAGAACGTTCATGCAGCCCAAAGTCATCATCACCTGCGCCGTCACCGGGGCCGGCGACACGGTCGGCAAGCACCCGGCCATTCCCGTGACGCCGGAGCAGATCGCCAATTCCGCCCTCGAGGCGGCAAGCGCCGGGGCCACGATCGTCCATTGCCATGTCCGCGAGCCCTCGACCGGCAAGGGCTCCCGCAAGGTGGCCTATTACCGCGAGGTGATGGAGCGCATCCGCGACCGTAACAGGGAGGTGATCATCAACCTCACCGCCGGCATGGGCGGCGATGTTGAAGTGGGTGCCGGCGAACGCCCGCTGGACTTCGGGCCGGGCACTGACTGCGTCGGCCCCGAGGAACGCCTGATCCACGTGAAGGAATTGCGCCCGGAACTCTGCACGCTGGATTGCGGCACGCTCAATTTTGGCGATGGCAACGCCATCGTGGTCCAGACCCCCACCCAGCTCCGCGAGCAGGCCCGGCTGATCAAGTCCTATGGCGTGAAACCGGAGATGGAGATTTTCGATTCCGGCAATCTGTGGTTTGCCAAGCAGCTGTGCGCCGAAGGCCTGATCGACGGCCCGCCCCTGTTCCAGCTCTGCCTGGGCATTCCGTGGGGCGCGCCCTATGACAGCGAGACCATGGCCTACCAGAAGGCACAGCTTCCCAAGGACGCCATATGGGCGGCCTTCGCCATCGGCCGCAACGAGTTTCCGGCGGTGGCCCAGGCGGTTCTCCTCGGCGGCCATGTGCGGGTGGGCCTCGAGGACAATCTGTGGCTCGAAAAGGGCGTCTACGCCTCCAACGGCACGCTGGTCGAGAAGGCGGTGAAGATCATCGAAATACTCGGCACCAAGGTGGCCTCGCCGGATGAAGGCCGCGCGATCCTGAAACTCAGCCCCAGGAAGTCCTGACATGACCAAGCCCAAAGCCATCAAGACCGTCGGCATCGCCGGAACCGGGCTCATCGGCGCCGGATGGGCGGCGCGGCTGTTGTTCCGCGGCTTCGATGTCATCGCCTATGACGTGTCGCCCGCCGCCGAAGCCCGGCTCAAGGCCCAGATCAAGACCGCCTGGCCATCGCTGGAAGCGCTGCTCGGAAAACCGAAGAAGAAGGGCAAGCTTCGCTTCACCACCGACCTCAAGGCGATGGCCGCCAAGGCCGACTTCATCCATGAGGCCGCGCCGGAGCGCGAGGACCTGAAGATCAAGCTGTTCCGTGATCTCGACGCCATCGCCGCGCCGCATGTGATCATCGCGTCGTCCTCGTCAGGCTTCCTGCCCTCCAACCTGCAAAGCCAGTGCAGGCATCCGGAGCGCGTCATCATCGGCCACCCCTTCAACCCGGTTTATCTCCTCCCGCTGGTCGAGACGGTGCCGGGCGCCAGGACCGCTCCGGAAGCCATGGACCGCGCGGGGCAGTATTTTGAGTCGATCGGCATGCATGTGCTCAGGCTCAAGAAAGAGATCATGGGCTATATCTGCGACCGGCTGCAGGAAGCCCTGTGGCGCGAGGCGCTGCATATTCTCAACAAGGACATCGGCACCACAGGCGACATCGATGATTCCATCGTCTATTCCGCCGGCATGCGCTGGGCCTTCATGGGCTCCTTCCTCACCTATCATCTGGCCGGCGGGCCCGGCGGCATGCGCGACTTCATCAAGCAGTTCGACCCGACGCTGGAACTCGACTGGACCGACCTCAAATTCCCGAAATGGAACCAGACCCTCGAGAAGCGCCTGGTGGACGGCTGCGAGGCGCAGGCCGGCGGCCGCAGCGTGGCGGCGATCGAGGCCAAGCGCAACGCCGTGCTGGTCGACATGATGAAGGTGTTCCGCAAGCACAAGATCGGCAGCGGCCTGGTGCTGGAGCGCGAGATCAAAGCCCGCAAGAAGAAACCGGCCTGAGAAAGGACCAAGAGCCATGCCACAGCAACGCGTGATGATCACCGCCGCCGCCGACGGCATCGGCAAGGCGATTGCCCGGGCCTTCGCCGCAGAGGGCGCCAAAGTTCACATCTGCGACGTCAGCGAGACGGCGCTCGAAAGCTTCCGCCAGCAATTTCCGGACATCGCGGCCAGCAAGGTGAATGTACGCCATGAGGGCGAGATCAACGCCTGGTTCGACGATGCGCTGGACGATCTGGGCGGGCTCGACGTGTTCGTGAACAACGCCGGCATCAAGGGCCCGACGTCTCCGGTCGAAGGCATCGCACTCGGCGAATGGCGCGAATGCCTGGAGGTGTGCCTCGACTCCTTCTTTCTGTGCGCCAGGCGCGCCGCGCCGGTGATGAAGGCGCAGCGATCGGGCACGATCATCAACATGTCGTCCAATGCCGGCCAGCACGGCTTCGGCAACCGCACGCCCTATGCCGCCGCCAAATGGGGTGTCATCGGGCTCACCAAGTCTCTCGCCATCGAGCTTGGCCGCTACAATGTGCGCTGCAACGCCATCTGCCCGGGCTCGGTCAAGGGCGACCGCATCAACCGGGTGATCCAGGGCGAGGCCGATGTGCGCGGCGTGCCCTTCGACGTGGTGGCCCGCGAGATCGTCGGCAACCAGTCGCTCGAACGCCTGACCGAAGCGGAGGAAGTGGCGGCGCTCGCCGTGTACCTGGCCTCGCCGCAGGCCTTCATGATCAACGGCCAGGACATTGCCATCGACGGGCACGTCGAGACCTTCCACATCAAGTGAGCGCGCATGGATTTCACCCTCAGCGATGAACAGCGGATGATCGTCGAGACGACGCGGAATTTCGTCGTCAACGAGCTCTATCCGCACGAAGCCGAGATCGAGGAAACCGGCGTGCTGCGGCCCGAGCTCCGCGACGCGATCAAGGCGAAGGCGATCGCCGCCGGGCTCTATGCCGCCAACATGCCGGCCGAGGTCGGCGGCGCCGGCCTCGATACACTCACCTGGGTGCTCTACGAGAAGGAACTGGGACGCGCCAATTACGCGCTGCACTGGACCTGCGTCGCCAGGCCCTCCAACATCCTGATGGCCTGCGTGGGGGCCCAGCGCGAGAGGTACCTGTTTCCCAGCGTGCGCGGCGAGAAGGCCGATTGCCTGGCGATGACCGAGCCCGGCGTGGGCTCCGACGTGCGCGGCATGAAAACCTTCGCGCGTGCTGATGGCGATGATTTCGTCATCAATGGCGTCAAGCATTTCATCAGCCATGCCGAGGAGGCGAGCTTCGTCATCCTGTTCGCCGCCACCGGCGAGGAGGACACCCCGCGCGGCAAGAAAAAGCTGATCACCGCCTTCCTGATCGATATGGGAACGCCGGGCTTCACGGTGCGCAACGGCTACCGCAACGTCTCGCACCGCGGCTACAACAACTCGATCCTGGAATTCAACGATTGCCGCGTGCACAAGAGCCAGATCCTGGGCGCGCTGCACAAGGGCTTCGAGGTGGCCAATGACTGGCTGGGCGCTACCCGGCTGCAGGTGGCCGCCACCTGCATTGGCCGGGCCGAGCGCGCTCTGGCGCATGCCAGGCAATGGGCGGTTGACCGCCAGCAGTTCGGCCAGCAGATCGGCAAGTTCCAGGGCGTGTCCTTCAAGCTCGCCGATATGGCGGTGGAGCTCAAGGCAGCGGAACTGCTGACCCTCGAGGCGGCCTGGAAATTCGACCAGAAGACGGTGACCGACATGGACATGGCCATGGCCAAGCTGAAAGCCACCGAGATGCTGGCCTTCGTCGCCGACGAGGCCATCCAGATTCATGGCGGCATGGGTCTGATGTCAGACCTGCCGCTGGAGCGCATCTGGCGCGACGCCCGCGTCGAGCGCATCTGGGAGGGAACCAGCGAAATCCAGCGCCACATCATTTCCCGCGCTTTGCTGCGGCCGCTGGGCGGGTAGAGTGGTATCGCACCCAACACGTCCTCTCCCGCGCGCGGGAGAGGAAGGCACCCGCCGCTTGCGGCGGGGAGGTGAGGGGCCGCAAACCCCAAAACCTGCCGCCCTCACCTGCCCCAACTGCGTTGGGGCCACCTCCTCTCCGGCAAGCGGGAGAGGACGATGAAGAACCTCTCCCGCCTCCTCAATCCGCAATCCATCGCCTTCATCGGCGGCCATGAATGCGCCGTCGCGATCCGCCGCAGCCGGGAGCTGGGTTTTGCCGGAACGATCTACGCAGTGCATCCGAAGCGCGAAGACCTCGCAGGCGTGCCCACCCTCAGATCGGTGGACGACATCCCCGGAACGGTCGATGCCGCCTTCGTGGCGGTGAAGCGCGAGCCCGCCATCGAGGTGGTGCGGGCACTGGCGGGCGAGGGCTGCGGCGGCGCCGTGATCTATGCGGCGGGCTTCGCCGAGACCGGCAACGCCGATCTCCAGCAGCAACTGCTGGCGGCGGCGGCGGGCATGCCGCTGATGGGCCCCAACTGCTATGGCTTCGTCAACACCCTGGCGCGCGCGGCGCTGTGGCCCGACGAAACCGGGCTCGAGCCGGTGGCGCGCGGCGTGGCGCTGATCACCCAGTCCGGCAACATCGCCTGTAACTTTACCATGATGTTGCGCGGGCTTCCCGTGGCGGCGGTCTATTCGATCGGCAACCAGGTCGATGTCGGCATGCATGACATGGTCGAGGCGCTCTCGGCGGATCCGCGCATTTCGGCGATCGGGCTTCATGTCGAAGGCCTGCCGGACGTCCCGGCCTTCGCGCGCGCGGCGAGCCTGGCGCGGCGGCGCAAGGTGCCCATCGTGGTGCTGAAAACCGGACGCTCCGAACAGGGCGCAAAAGTGGCCATGAGCCATACCTCCTCGCTCGCCGGCGCCGACAGCCTCTATGACGCGCTGTTCGAACGCTACGGCATCGCCCGCATGACCTCGGTCTCGGCCTTCGCGGAAACCCTGAAATTCCTGCATAATGGCGGCCCGGTCGCCGGGTCGCGGCTGGTGTCGCTCAGCTGTTCGGGCGGCGAGGCGGCCCTCGTCGCCGACATGGCGCTCGACCGGAATGTGAGCTTTCCGCCCTTCGACGCCGAGACGAAGCCCCGCGTGGCCGCCACG
Source organism: Aestuariivirga sp. (assembly GCF_046093005.1). Lineage (GTDB taxonomy): Bacteria > Pseudomonadota > Alphaproteobacteria > Rhizobiales > Aestuariivirgaceae > Aestuariivirga. The sequence continues at coordinate 9,451 of NZ_JBJTER010000198.1, read as the reverse complement.
CTCAATGAATATGTCGCCATCGACAACCCGCTCGACTACCACACCTTCATCTGGGGCCAGCCGGAGAAGCTCACCGCCACCTTCACCGAAGTCCTCAAGGGCGGCTTCGACGTCGGCATGGTGATCCTCGATACCCCAACCCACCCGAAGATGAAGCCCGACAGCTGGGCGATCACGGCCCGCGCCATGGCGGCGGCCGCCAGGGCGGCGGGGGCGCGCGCGGCGGTGGTTGCCACGCTTTCCGAAGGCATGCCGCTGGCGCTTGCGGCGGAACTCTCGGAAGCGGGTGTGGCCCCGATGATGGGGCTCGATGACGCGCTCACCGCTTTCGAGGCGGCGGCGGACATCGGCCGCAACTGGGCGCGGCCCGGCGATCCGCCCGGCATGGCCGCGCCCCGCATCCGGGGCTCGGGCGAGCGCGTGCTGAGCGAATTCGAGGCCAAGCAATTGCTGAAAGCTTATGGCCTCGCCGTGCCTGAAGGCGCGGTCTGCAGGCCTACGGACGCGGTGGCCACGGCGGAGCGGCTTGGCTTTCCGGTGACGCTGAAAGTGTCGTCCGCGGACATCGCCCACAAGACCGAGGCGGGCGGCGTGGCGCTGAACCTGCGGAGCGCCACCGAGGTGGCGGACGCGGCAAGCGGGCTCGGCCAGCTGGCGCCTGAACTGCTCGTCGAGCGCATGGTGACGGGCGCGGTGGCTGAACTCATCATCGGCCTCACCTGGGACCGGCAGTTCGGTACTGCGCTGGTCGTCGGCGCCGGCGGCATTCTCACCGAACTCCTGAAGGACAGCGCCACCCTGCTGCTGCCCGCCACCCGCGATGAAATCGTCCGCGCGCTCACCTCGCTCAAGGTGTGGCGGCTGGTCGAGGGCTTTCGCGGCAAGGCCGGAGACCAGGAGGCGGTGATCCGCGCCGTCGAGGCGGTGGCCGCGTTTGCCGCCGCGCATGACGGGCTCATCGCCGAACTCGACGTCAACCCCCTGCTCGTTCTGAAGGACGGCGCCGTCGCCGTCGACGCCCTGATCAAGATGAGGACCCCATGACCGTCAAGGAAAACGCGACCGGCCCGATCGTCGTCGTCCGCCACGGACCGGTGCTGGAAGTGCGGATCGCGCGCGGCAAGGCCAATGCCATCGACGCCGCGACCAGCCGCATCATGGGCAATGTCTTCGCGGGCTTCCGTGACGACCCCGTTCTGCGCGTCGCCATTCTCACAGGCTCCGGCGACAAGTTCTTCTGCCCCGGCTGGGACCTGAAGGCAGCCGCGGAAGGCGAGGCGCCTGATTCCGATTACGGTGTGGGCGGCTTCGGCGGCCTGCAGGAACTGCCGGGCCTCAACAAGCCGGTGATCTGCGCTGTCAACGGGCTCGCTTTCGGCGGCGGTTTCGAGATCATGATCTCCTGCGACATCATCATCGCCGCCGGGCATGCCACTTTCGCTTTGCCGGAGATCAATTCCGGCACGGTGGCGGATGCCGCCTCGATCAAGCTGCCGCGCCGCATTCCCTATCATGTGGCGATGGAGCTTCTGTTCACCGGACGCCGCATCGACGCCACCGAGGCCAAGCATTGGGGTCTCGTCAACGAGGTGGTGCCGGCGGGCCGCCTGATGGAGCGGGCGCGCGAACTCGCGGCCCAGCTTGCCGAAGGCCCGCCGCTGGTGTTCGCGGCGATCAAGGAGATCACCCGTGAAACCGCCCATCTCCCCGTGCAGCAGGCGTTTGACATGGTGACCAAGCGCCGCCTCAAGACCGTCGATGTGCTCTATTCCAGCGAGGACCAGCTCGAAGGGGCGCGCGCCTTCGCCGAGAAGCGCAAGCCGCAGTGGAAGGGCAGGTAGCCGTCAGGCGCCCGGACGTTCACACCACACGCGGCCTTTCTTGCAGTCCAACCGGGAGACCCGCGATGGCGATGCGCGCGAGGCGAGGAATGGCAGGCCCCCGGCGTCAGCATATTTGGAAGAAACCGCCCAACGTCAATCTGCAAGCTCCGGCGCGGTTGATGCCGCTTGTCAGCCAGCCTCGACCAGATGTTTGATGTTACTCAGGCTCGTCGTCATCTCCTCGCCCAGCGCGGCATCCATGAACAGCCCCGCCCAGCGGTCTACAACGCCCGGCAATGGCGAGCGGAACTTGAGCGTGAGCAGCGTTCCACCCGCCGCCGGTTGCAGTTCCATCTCCGACTGTGCTGACCCAAACTCGCCGAAGTTCAAAGCCACGATCAGCCGCTTGTCAGGTTCATGGCCCAGCACCGTCTGGCCGCCATTGCCGACCATCGGGTTGTTGGAGGCCCAGCGCATGACCTGGCCGATGCCGCCCTGCTCCGGACCGTCGAAGGAGAATTTCACCGCCGGGTCCATGGCCAGCCATGGCGACCATTCCGGCACCCGCCGCAAGTTGCCGACCACGGCGAAAACCTTGTCCGGCGGCGCGGCGATCACCGCCGACCGCTCGACCCGCGCCTCGCCCGGAAGCAGATAGGCCCCGCCGTAGAAGGTCACGGTCAGCGCCACGAGGATCAGCACGATGCTCTTGAGGACAGTTTTCATGCCGCCGTTACGACCACAAGAAGGCCCGCTTGGCAATGGCTTGCAAGCGCAAGCCGGATCGCGCAAGCTTTTCAATCATGAGCAACGCGATCTTCACCAAGGACTTCAAGCCTCGACCCTTTTGGTGGGAGGCCTATGAACCAAAGCCCCTGCCGGAAACCGCCCTGCCCACGGCGGCACGGGTGGTCATCATCGGGGCCGGCTATGCCGGACTCAATGCGGCGCTGGAGCTTCACCGCGAGGGGTTGGACTGCATCGTGCTCGATGCCAACGAGCCAGGGTTCGGCGGCTCCTCGCGCAACGGCGGCATGGTGTCGGGGGGCGTCAATGTCGGCAAGCGCTACCTGGCAAAAGCCATGAGCGATGATGAGGCCCAGCCCTTCCTCAATGACGCCGCCGTTGCCTTCGGCCATGTCGAAGACCTGATCGCCCGTGAAAACATCGCCTGTGGCTGGACGCGGGCGGGCTACTTCCTCGGCGCCTGGTGCAAGAGCCACTATGAGGGCATGGCGCACAAGGTTGAACTCCTGAACCACAGCGCCCGCGCCGAAGCCTATCTGGTGCCGCCGGAGCGCCAGCGCGCGGAAATCGGCTCTGACTATTACCGCGGCGGCCTGGTGGTCGGGCGGGCCGGCCACCTCCACCCTGCCCTGTTCTTCAAGGGCCTCCTGGACCTCTGCCAGCAGCGCGGCATTCCGATCGCCTCGAAAACACCCGCCACCGGACTTTCGGAAACGTCCGGCGGCTGGCGGGTCGATACCCCGCGCGGCAGCATCACGGCGGGAGACGTGATCATCGCCACCAACGGCTATACGGGTTCGGTGACGCCGGATTTCCAGCGCCGCGTCGTGCCGGTGGGGTCCTACATCATCGCCACCGCGGAGCTGCCGCCCGATCTGGCCGCCTCGATCAGCCCCAGGAACCGCTCCTTCGCGGATACCCGCCGGGTGCTCACCTATTACCGCATGTCGCCGGACGGCAAGCGGCTGATTTTCGGCGGACGCGCCAAGTTCGGCCACACCGACCCCGTCGAGACCGCGCCGATCCTCCACCGCTTCATGACCGACCGTTTCCCGCAGCTCAAAGGCACGCGCATCACCCATGCCTGGACCGGAAACGTCGCCTTCACGCTGGACGAGATGCCGCACATGGGCAAGTTCGATAACCTGCACTACGCGCTGGGCTGCAATGGCTCAGGCATCGCCATGATGAGCTATCTCGGCCACCAGACGGCGCGCAAGGTGGCGGGCAAGGCCAATCACGTCTGCGCCTTCGACCGGCCGGAGTTCCCGGACCACCCGCTCTATACCGGCAACACCTGGTTCTGCCGTGGATCGGGCGCTATTTCCGCACCCGCGACTGGCTTGACCGGCGGCTCAACTGATCAACCGCAGCGGGCCTGCATCCGCCACTTCGAGTCGGCATAGACCGGGTTCCCGGCGAGCTTTCCGCGCTTGCCATCCGGGCAGGCGAAATAGCCGAGCGAGGAGGTGGCAACCGCGACGGCGTCCTTCTGCTGTTTCGCCGTCATGCCCGACACCGCCATGTCATAGGCGCCGCCGCCGGCCGGGCCGAAATCGAGACGGTAGGTCTTGCCGTTGTAGAAAATGGGTTCGCTGCGCGCCGCCGCTGGCGGCGGTGCCGGCTTGTCGCGGGTGATGCGCGCGCCGGGACCAGAATCACAGCCTGACAGCGCCGCCACGGCCAGCAGCAGAATCACGGGAACAATCGGGTTTTTCATGGCGGCCTTATGCCTTCCGCACCTCGACCGGGCAAGCTTGCCGAAGTATAGGGGCTGTCATGACAAGCTTCGATCCTGCCTCCCTCCTCGTCGCCCGCAGCCAGGCTGCTGACGAAGGCCCCATCATCCGCATGTCGCAGCGCGCGCGGGAACTGCGCGCCGGCGGCATGGATGTGGTGAGCCTCACCCTGGGCGAGCCCGATTTCGACACGCCGGACAATATTCAGGCGGCTGCCACCGCCGCCATGCAGGCGGGGCTCACGCATTATTCGCCGGTGATGGGCATTCCCGAACTGCGCGCCGCCCTGTCGCGCAAGCTGAAACAGGAAAACGGCCTCGATTACGGCCCGCAGGAGATCTGCCTCGCCAATGGCGCCAAGCAGGCGATCGCCAACGCCATCCTGTCGATCATCGGAGAGGGTGACGAAGTCATCATGCTGGCCCCGTTCTGGGTGTCCTATGAGATCACGGTGCGCTTTGCGGGCGGAAAGCCGGTGGTGCTGACGGCGGGCGTGGACGAAAACTACAAGGTGCCCGCCAGCCGCATCGCCGCCGCGGTGACGCCGCGCACCAAGCTCATCATCCTCAACTCGCCGTCCAATCCTTCAGGCGCTGTGTGGACGGCGGCGGAACTCGCCGGGCTTGCCGCCCTGGTGCGGGCCCATCCCCGGCTCATGGTGATGTCGGACGAAATCTACGAATACATCATCTTCGAGGGCCAAATGGCCTCGATCGGGGCGCTCCCCGGCATGCGCGAACGCACCATCACGGTCAACGGCTTCTCCAAGGGCTTCGCCATGACCGGCTGGCGGCTGGGCTATGCCGCCGCACCCGAACCGATTGCCAGGGCCATGGGCCGCATGCAGAGCATGGTCTCGGCGGGGGCCAACCAGTTCGTGCAGCGCGCCGCCATCGCGGCGCTCGAGGGCCCGCGCGATGCGGTGGAGGCGATGCGCGAGGCCTACCGCCGCCGCCGCGACCTGGTGCTGGCGGGCCTCCGCGCCCTGCCGGGTGTGCGGATCGGCGATATTCCGGCCACTTTCTACGCATTCCCGGATGTCTCTGGGCTCCTCGGCCGCAAGGCCGGCAATCACCTGATCGACACGGCCGACAGCCTTTGCGACTGGCTGCTCGATGCGCATGGCGTGGCCACGGTGCCCGGCAATGCGTTCGGCGCGCCGGGCTCGATCAGGCTCTCCTTCGCCTGCGGCGAGGCCGACATTGCAAAGGCCATGGCGCGCATACGCGAGGCCGTGAACAGCCTTTGCTGATTACTCCGCCGCCTTGGCGATGGGCGCGCCCACGTCATTGGCCGGGGCGCTGACCACCGGCGCCAGCACGTCGGAGGCGTTTTCCAGGTCATGCATGTGGCGGCGGTCACGGGCGATGAAGGAATAGATCGCCGGCGTGATGAACAGCGTGAACAGCGTGCCGATGGTCATGCCGGCGGCGATGACGACGCCGATGTCGAACCGGCTCTTGGCACCCGCGCCATTGGCCAGCAGCAGCGGCACGACGCCGATCACCATGGCGGCGGTGGTCATCAGGATCGGCCGCAGGCGCACGGCGGCTGCCTCCTTGATCGCCTGGTTCTTGTCGTAGCCCTTGGTCTCCTGCAGCTTGTTGGCGAATTCCACCATCAGGATGCCGTGCTTGGCGATGAGGCCGATCAGCGTCACCAGCCCGATCTGGGTATAGATGTTGATGGTGCCGGAACCGAGGTTGACGGGCGGGTTGTTCTGCATCGCGCCGTTGACCTCGCCCAGCACGAACAGCACGATCAAGGCGCCGAACACCGTGGCGGGCAGGCCGATCAGAATGATGAACGGGTCGCGGAAGCTTTCGAACTGCGCCGCCAGCACCAGATAGATCAGCAGCAGCGCCACCGCGAAGGTCATGGCCAGCGTGTTGCCTTCCTTGATGAACTGGCGGCTTTCACCCTTGAAGTCATAGGCCATGCCGGGCGGCATGATTTCATCCGCCTTCTGTTGCAGGAAGGCGATGCCCTCGCCGATGGTGCGGCCGGGGAACGGCACGCCCTGCAGCATGGCGGAATTGAGCTGCTGGAAGGTGGAAAGCCCGTTGGGCTGCACCGTCTTGCTGGCGGTGGCGAAAGCCGAAAGCGGCACCATCTGGCCATCCGCCGCCCTGATCCGGAAGCTCAGGATCTGGTCGACCGTCTCGCGTTCGGTGCGCGGCACCTGCGGGATCACCTGATAGCTGCGGCCATCGACCGTGAAGCGGTTGACATTGTTGCCGCCAAGCAGCGTTGCGAGCGTGGCGCCAATATCCCGCATGGTCACGCCCAGCTGGTTGGCGCGGTCCTTGTCGACGATGATCTCCACCTGCGGCGTCTGGAACCGGAGATCGGCATTGGTGAAGATGAACAGGCCGCTCTTCATCGCTTCCGCCTCAAGCGTATCCAACACCTCCGCGAGGCGGGTGTAGTCGCCTGGATAGGTGAGCACGAATTCGATGGGCAATTCTCCCGCACCCACCGGGATGGCCGACGGCGCCGTGGCGAAGATGCTGATGCCGGAGATCTCCTTGAACTTTGGCTGGAGTTCTCCCATCACCGACAGGTCGGAGCGGGCGCGCTCTTCCCATGGCTTCAGAATCAACCCCATGAAGGCCGAATGCGAACTCGGGAAGCCGTTGACGGCAAACAGGTTCTGGCGCTCGGGCACGGCCAGCATGGTCTTGGTGAGCTCGTCCGTGTAGGTGGTGAGATAGTCGAGATTGGTGTGTTCGGGAGCGTTGACGAAGGCGAACAGCACGCCCTGGTCCTCGGACGGCGCAAGCTGCCGGTTGATGGCGTTGTAGAGCACGGCTGACAGCAGCACCATCAGAACCGCGACCCACGCGAACACCGCGCGCTGCCGGATGGTGCCATCGAGCCGGCGGCGGTAGAAGCGCTGCAAGCCGCCGAATGCACTTTCGACAAGCCGTCCGAACCACGAAAGCTTGGCGTGCGGCTTCAGCATCTTGGACGTCATCATCGGCGACAGCGTCAGCGCGACGACGCCCGAGACGATGACGGCGCCGGCCAGCGTGAAGGCGAATTCGCGGAACAGCGCGCCGGTGAGCCCGGACGTAAAGCCGATCGGCGCATAGACCGCGGCCAGCGTGATGGTCATGGCAATGACCGGCCCGGTGATTTCGCGGGCGCCCTTGATCGCGGCGTCGAAGGGCCGCATGCCCTCCTCGATGTGGCGGTGGATGTTTTCAACCACGACGATGGCGTCATCAACGACGAGCCCGATGGCCAGCACCAGCGCCAGCAGCGTCAGCAGGTTGATCGAATAGCCGAGCGCCACGAGAACCAGCGCCACGCCGATGAGCGACAGCGGAATGGTGACCACCGGGATGATCGTCGAGCGGACATTTCCCAGGAACAGGAAGATCACGACAATGACGATCAGGCCAGCCTCCAACAGCGTCTTGCCCACTTCCCAGATCGAAGCGTTGATGAATTGCGTCGCATCATAGGCGATCTTGACCTCGAGCCCGGTGGGCAGCATGCGCTGGATGTCGGGAATGGCCTTGCGAACCTCGGCGATCACCGTGAGCGGATTCGCATCGGGCGTCGTCTGGATGCCCATGAACACCGCCTTCAAGCCATCGAAGGCAGAGGTGGAATCGTAGTTCTCGCGTCCCAGGTCGACGGTGGCCACCTGGCCCAGGCGGATCACTTCGTCGCCGCGCACCGCAACCACCAGGGATTCGAACTGCTCGGGCGTTTCGAGTGAGGTCTGGGCATTGATGTTCTGCTGGGTGAATTCGCCCTTCACTTCGCCCGCCGCGGTGGTGAAGTTGTTGGCCGCCAGGGCCTGCCGCACGTCCAGGGGCGTGATGCCCAGCGAGGCCATCTTCTCAGGGTCGAGCCAGACCCGCATGGCGAAGGTCGACCCGCCGAGGATTTCAGCGGACGCAACCCCGTTGATCGCCTGCAGCTTCGGCTTCACCACGCGGTCGAGATAGTCGGAAATCTGCGGTGCTGACATCTGCTCAGACTTGAAGCTGAGGTACATGAGCGCGAATCCGGCGCCGGTGGTGCGCTTCACGACGGGGTCATTGGCCTCTTCCGGCAGCTCGCCCTTCACCTCATTGATCTTGGAGAGCACGTCGGAGAGCGCGCGGTCGGCATCGGCGTCGAGCCTGAGCTTCAGCGTGATCGTCGAGACATTCTGTGAGGACCGCGATTCGATGATGTCCACGCCCTCGGTGGAGGCCACGGCCTGCTGCAGCGGCGTGGTGATGAAGCCCTTGATCTGATCGGCGTTGGCGCCCGGATAGACGGTGGTGATCTCGATCTTGGTGTCCGACACCTCTGGAAATTGGCGGATCGGCAGCTTGAGCACCGCTTGCAATCCGGCCAGCAGGATCAGCAGGCTGATCACCGTGGCCAGAACCGGCCGCTTGACGAAAATATCGGTGAAATGCATGGCGCGCAGCCTTTACTGAATGGTGCTGGTATCCTGCAGCTTCAGCGCGATCGAATTGTCGATCACCACCTTGCTGCCCTGGTCGATCTTGTTCTGCCCCGCCGTCACCACCTGGTCGCCGGGCTTGAGGCCGCTGGCGATCGACACGCGCCCGTCGCGCACCGGCCCGGCCTTCACGAAGCGGCGCTCGATCACCAGCTCGTCCACGTCCTTGCCATCCTTGTCCTTGGCTTTCACCGTGTTCACGACAAAGACGTTGTCGCCGTACAGCGAGTAGGTGACGGCGGTCTGCGGCACGGTGACCACCTGCTCGACGCTGCCTGCGTCAACCCGGACATCGGCATACATGCCGGGAACGAGCCGGCCGTCCGGGTTCGGGATCTCCGCGCGAACCGTGATCATGCGGCTCGAGTCCGAGACCCGGGCATCAGGCGTGACGATCTTGCCGGTGAACGTTTCGCCGGGAAAGGCCTTGAACGCGGCGGTGACCTTTTCGTCCATGGTGAGACGTCCGTAATCAGCCTCGGTCACCGGAAAATCGACGTAGATCGGATCGATCTTCTGCAGCCAGACGATCTTCTGGCCCGGCGCGAGATAGCTGCCGAGCGCGATGTCCTTGAGGCCGACCCGGCCATCCCACGGGGCATAGATGAACTTCTGGGCGATCTCGGCCTTGCGGCGGTCGAGTGTCGCCTCGAACACGCGCTTGCGGGTCT
>NZ_JBJTER010000197.1:0-44718 GCF_046093005.1 Aestuariivirga sp. | reverse complement strand
GCGCGCGGTTCGGATTCGCGCTGCTGTTCCCGGTGGGGAAAAGGTGAGGCATCGTCTACGGTCTGGCGCGCCCCAGCCCTCCGGCCCCGCGTCCTCCGGCGTTACCAGCCAGTAGCGGACGCCGCCAAAGAAGCTCACCGGCACCTTGCCGACGCGGGTGAGCTTCGAAATCTGGAAATTGACCGGCACCGACCATTCGTCACTCAGCCACTCATAGGTCGACTCGCTGTTGAGCGTGAAGGTCCAGGCGTCCTTGATGGTGTAGGCGATGAACGGCTGCAGATAGGCCTGGTTGATGATGTCGTTGGCGTCGCTGTCCTGGAGCGGCCACAGCTGGTGGGCGAGCGCGCCCACCGTCCAGGGGCCGCCCTGCCACACCGCGGCGCCCGTGATGCCGGCGCCCCATTCCTCGGGGCCCAGCAAATCATCGGTGGCCGGCAGATAGACCATGGGTCCCGCGCCCCAGAGAAAACCGTTCTTGGGCAGGCTGGGCGAGAGGAAGAAGCTCTGCTGCACGTTGCCAAGGCCGAACTGGGTTCCGGCGCCGGGGAACACGTCTTCCTGATAGACCACCGGCGCCACGGTGCGGGCGATGATGTTCCAGTCCTCGTTGACCTTGATCGGAAACACCGGCTGGAAATTCACATAGGTCTGGCTGCCGTCCTCCGCGGGGCCGATGCCGCCGTTCCAGTTGCCCTGGAACGGCACGCTGATCAGGTCCGCTACCGGGTTGGCCAGCTTCTTGGCCAGTTGTTCCGTACCCTCATCCGCAATGGCCGGGGTGCCGAGCGCGGCCAGCAGCGCCAGCGGGGCAATCCATCTCTTCATCAGCGTTTCTCTCCTCAGGCTGAAGCGTACGGAGGATCAGCCACAAGCGTAGTTTTGTGCTGGCAATAGTCAATGGCCCTTGCCGGCCGGCGCCCGGCTCTGTAGCTTGGGTGCCGTCATCGGGAGAAAGCCTTGGCAAGGATCTACAGGGGCGGTTGCCTGTGCGGGGCCATCCGCTTCGAGGCGGAAGGGCCGCCGCTCAAGCCGCACAGCTGCTCGTGCAAGATGTGCCAGCGCCATTCCGGCGCGGTGACGTTGCACTGGGTCGAATTTCCGGCGGAGAAGGTTAAATGGACCGGGCCCGGCGGCAAACCCTCCACCTGGCGTTCGTCGGATTATTCAAGCCGCAGCTTCTGCAAGGCCTGCGGCTCCACGCTGGGGGCAATCGACGACAAGCCGGTGGTGGCGCTGGTGCTGGGCAGTTTCGATTCCAACAACCGGCGTGAGCTGGCCCCGGAATTCCATTCCTATGCCGGCAAGCAGCCGCAATGGCTGAAAGGGTGAGCTGCCGAGGGTTCAAGTGAAGCCGCTTGCCGCGCCTGCCACCGCCTTTCCGTCTTCTCCCGCTTCTTCAGCGGGAGAAGACGGGGACCGATTGCCAAGCAATGGGGAAGATGAGGGGACGGAGAAAACGAGACGCCAGCGCCAGGCCTCGCCTCCCTCACCTCCCCCAACTTCGTTGGGGCCCCTTTCTCTCCCGCGGGCGGGAGAGGACGAAGGCCGACGTGTTGAATTGTCCGGACGATGCTTTGGCCGGCCGTCACCGGCGTGACGGGTCGAAATCCCGGAAGTGCTTGGACAGTTTCAGCCCCTGCCGCTGATAGTTGGAGCCGATGCCCTGGCCATAGACGCGCTCCGGCGCCTCGGTCAGCGGCTCATAGACCAGCCGTCCGATGATCTGCCCGTCCTCGAGGATGAACGGCACCTCATGGCTGCGCACCTCCAGCACGGCGCGCGCGCCCTCGCCATGCCCCGCGCTGTGGCCGAAGCCGGGGTCGAAGAAGCCCGCGTAATGCACCCGGAACTCGCCAACCAGCGGGTTGAACGGCACCATCTCGGCGGCATAGGCGGGCGGCACCCGCACCGCCTCTTTCGAGGCGAGGATGTAAAACTGGCCAGGGTCCAGCACCAGCGAGCCGCGCTGCCAGATCGGCTCCCAGTAATCGAGCACGTCGAGCGCCGCCTTGCGGTCGACGTCGATCAGCCCGGCGTGGCGCTTGGCGCGGAAACCCACCGGGCCTGCCTCCGCCAGTGTCGAGAGATCGACGGACAGCGCCAGGCCATTGTCGATATTGGCCTCGCCCGAAGCGATCAGCCCTTCCCTGGCGTGGAGCTCGCGGATCAGCTGGTCGGAGGCGAGCGGCGGGCCCTGCCGGAAGCGGATCTGCGACAGCCGGGAGCCTTCGCGCACCAGCACCGGGAAGGTGCGCGGCGAGATTTCGGCATAGAGCGGGCCGTGATAGGCTTCCGGCACCGTATCGAATTCCTGCGCGTGATCGGCGATCACCCGGGTGAAGATGTCGAGCCGCCCGGTGGAACTCTTGGGGTTGGCGGTGGCCGCGACACCCCGGGGCAGCGCCAGCTGTTCGAGCAGCGGCACGATATAGACGCAGCCCGTCTCCAGCACCGCGCCGTCGGCCAGCGGCACCCTGTGCAGCGCCAGCTCCTTCACCCGCTCGGCCACCGTGGCGCGCTTGCCCGGCAGGAACGAGGCCCGCACCCGGTAGGCCCAGGACCCCAGCCGCAAATCGAGGCTCGCCGGCTGGATCTGGTCGGCATCGGCGGGCCTCGCCAGGCGGATCATGCCGGCCTCGCAATAGGCGGCAATGGCGCGGGCCGGCAGAATGCCGTGCGGTCCGGAAACAGTGTCCATACCGCCCACATGGCGGAAAGCCCGCGCCCTTGGCAAGCTTCGCTGTGGAAAACCCCGGCGGATGGGCTAAAATGGCTTCATGTATGAGCGCATCACCCGCGGCGTGAAGGTCATCGTCCGCCCGCAATATCTCGACGGCCAGTCGCAGCCGGAGGAGGGGCATTATGTCTGGGCCTACACCATCACCATCGAGAATCACGGCCGCGATACGCTGACATTGCGCACCCGCTACTGGAAGATCACCGACGCCCATGGCCAGGTGCAGGAGGTGCGCGGGGCGGGCGTGGTCGGCGAGCAGCCGACGCTGAAGCCCGGCGACAGCTACAGCTACACCTCGGGCTGCCCGCTCAAAACCTCGTCGGGCTTCATGGTGGGCGCCTATCAGATGCAGCTCGCTTCCGGCGAATTCATCAATGTCGAGATCCCGGCCTTCTCGCTCGACAGCCCGCACGAGAAACACGCCATCAACTGAGGCATCATGACCGGACGCACCTATTCCGCCGAGGAGATGCTGGCGCAGCTCATCGGTTTCGACACCACGAGCCGCGACGGCAACCTGCCGCTCATCGCCTTCGTCGAGGATTATCTCGATGGCTGGGGCGTGCCGCATTTCCGCGTCGACTATGAGGCGAACAAGAAGACCAACCTGTTCGCCACGATAGGGCCCGCCATCGCCGGCGGCGTGGTGCTGTCGGGCCACACCGACGTGGTGCCGGTCGATGGCCAGCCGTGGACCAGCGATCCCTTCACGCTCGTCCAGCGCGGCGAGCGCCTGTTCGGACGCGGCACCTGTGACATGAAGGGCTTCCTCGCCGTCTGCCTCGCTGAGGTGCCGAACTTCCTCAGGGCCGGGCTCAAACGGCCCATTCACCTGGCCCTGTCCTGCGATGAGGAAGTGGGCTGCAAGGGCGTGCGCCCGCTGGTTGCCCACATCCGTGACCGGCTGCCCAGGCCCGGCGCGGTGATCGTCGGCGAGCCCACCTCGATGAAAGTGGTCAATGCCCACAAGAGCGCCGTCACCTTCGCCACCGAGGTCACCGGCCATGAGGCGCATTCGAGCCTCACCCATCACGGCGTCAACGCCATCCTGGTGGCGGGCGAGCTGCTCTCCGAAATTTCCCGCATCCGCGAGGACCTGATCGCCCGTGGCGACCCCACGCAGCGCTTCGACCCGCCCTATTCCACCGTGCATGTGGGGGTGATCGAGGGCGGCACCGCCAAGAACATCATTCCGCGGCGCTGCGCCTTCCAGTGGGAAACGCGGCTGCTGCCCACCGCCGATCCCGATGAGGTGCCGCGCCGCTTCGAGGCCTTTGCGAAACGCCTCGAGCCAGCGATGCAGGCGGTGGCGCCGGAAACCGGCATCGCCACCGAGGCCGTCAATCTGGTGCCGGGCCTGGCGCCGGAGAAGGATTCGCCGGCCGAGCTTCTGGCCCTGAGACTCGCCAACGCCAACGCCACCCATGCGGTCAGCTATTGCACCGAGGCGGGGCTGTTCCAGCAGATCGGCATTCCGGCGGTGATCTGCGGGCCGGGCTCCATCGAACAGGCGCATAAGCCCGACGAATTCATCGAAACCTCCGAGCTGCGCAAATGCGAGGCCTTCATGGCCCGGCTCGTTCAGCAGATGGTCTAGCCCCTTCCACATGGGGCAAGGCCTAGCACGGAATAGGAATAAAAGTCAAGGATAAAATTCCTTTGTAAATTCCCCTCACTGCAGGAGCCGCGGGATCTCCTCGTTGAATTCCTTCTCGAACACCTTCTTCTTGCCCTCATAGGCCTCGATCCTGCCCCAGATCACCCAATGCGTTTTGGTGGCCGTCATGCGGCCATAGGTTTCGGTGCGGGTGTGCCATGTCCCGCGCCGGCGTTCCTCCGTCCAGTGGGTTTCCATCTTCGCCGACAAGGGGTCGTCCGGCAGGATCGAATGGGTCTCGCGCCCGGCGCTGCGGACGATCAGCCCATGCGGATGAAGTTCATATTCGCCGAAATCATCCTCGATCTCGAGCCGGAGCGCGCCGGTCTTCTCATCGATGATCGTTTCGCGCCGGTTCCAGGGCTTCTTCAGTTCCGTCATGTCGGCGGGTGGTGCGGCCTCCGCACCCTTCCACGAGAGCGGCGCCTCGCCCGCCACCTCCTTGCGCAGCGGCAGGTGCAGCTGCGACTTCCCCGCATAGACGGTGAGCGTCACCGGCTCGGGTGCCGGCCACATCAGCGGGAAATAGGCGGTGGAGATCGCAACCCGCAGCTTGTGGCCCTTGGGCAGCCGCCAGGCGATGTCATCGAGCTTGATCTTCATGCGGTAGCGCTTGCCGGGCTCCAGCGGCATCGGGTTTTCCCGGCTGTCACGCATGCACAGGTTCTGCAGGTGATAGGTGATGCGCGACACCTCGCCCGCCGGCCACACGTCATTGAGGCGAACGGCGATATGTGCGACCGGCTTGTCCACCGAGAACTCCAGTTCCACCGCGGGCTGGCCCACGATGTCGATGTCGGTGACCAGCGCCGGCGTCTCGAAGACCAGCGACTGGGCGTCGTCGCGCCGCTGGTCGCCGGGGAATTCCGGCCCCAGCCAGATGATGCAGTATTCGCCGCCGTCAGCGCCGGCCGTCTGTTTCGAGCACACGGAGAGCGGCGTTTCGGTTCCCGCCGTGGGGCCGATGCCGCCGGAGTTGAGCCACCATTTCTTGGTCTCAACATGGCCGAAGCCCCAGAAACTGTCGCCCAGCCAGCGGCCATTGATGCGCTCGGGAAAAGAGCCGGGCGTCCACGGCTCCATCACATAATAGCGGTAGTCGGGATCGCGGGAGACGCCGGTGTTCTCGCCTTTGAGCCACTGGTCCCACCAGCGCAGCGCCTCCTGCAGGAAGCCGATGCGCGGCTCCGGCACGGCAAAATGCGGGTATTTGTGGGCCCACGGCCCGATGATCGCCTTGCGGGTGGTGCGCAGGCCCTTCATCAGCCGCGGCACGGCGTTGGAATAGGCGTCGTTCCAGCCGCCCACGATCAGGGCGGGCGCCTCGACGGCCGCGAAGTCCTCGCATACCGAGCCGTGCTTCCAATAGGCGTCGCGGTGCGGATGCGACAGCCATGGGATCACCAGGAACGGCTCGTTCTCCAGCCGGTTCATCCACATCTTGCGCCAGCGGTTGCCGACGATCTTGGGGTCCGGCGGGCGCGAGGAATAGGCCAGCATGGTGGCCGCCCAGCCCAGCATCTCGTTGATCACCGTGCCGCCCTTGTAGTGGACGTCGTCCTCGTAGCGGTCGTCGGTGGAGCAGATGGTGACAATCGCCTTCAGCGCCGCGGGCTTCCGCGCCGCCACCTGCAGCGCGTTGAAGCCGCCCCAGGAAATGCCGAACATGCCCACCTTGCCGGTGCACCATTTCTGCTTGGCGATCCAGGCGATCACCTCCAGCGCGTCGTCCTGTTCCTGCCTGGCGTATTCATCGGTCATCAGCCCGTCGGATTCGCCGTTGCCGCGCATGTCAACCCGGATCGAGGCATAGCCATGGCCGGCGAAATAGGGGTGGGTGAGGGCATCGCGCACATGGGTGCCATCGCGCTTGCGGTAGGGAAGGTATTCGAGCAGGGCGGGAACCGGCTTTTCCTTGGCATCCTCGGGAAGCCACATGCGGGCCGCGAGCCTGGTGCCGTCGGACAGCGGAATCCAGACATTCTCGATTTCCGTCACCTTGCGCGGGAAATCCGTAACCGTGGTGATGCTCATGGCGGGCCTCCGCAAATCCGGAACAAATGCCGGCAGGCGCCGGCGCGGCCCACGTTACCCGGCGGACCGCCGAAAGCAAAGATGAACGGCGGATAAACGCGCCGCTCAGGCCATGTTCAAACGCCAGAGCCCATAACGGCCGCATCATCACCTTGATTGGGGAAAACGGCCATGAACAAGATGTTCCAGTTTCTTGCCACCAGCGCCCTGGGCCTCGGCCTGCTCTGCACCGCGGCCAGCGCCGGATCGCTGGCGCCCAGCCAGGAGGGGTCGCCGTCCACCGGCATGGTCATCGTGCCAGCCTCGGCCTCTTACGCCGAAGAACTGGAGGAGCGCCCCGGCTTCACCCGCGGCGAGATCGTCGACTTCGAAACCACGGCCCCGGCCGGAGACATCATCGTCAATACGGCCGAGAACCGGCTCTATTTCGTGCTGGGCGATGGCAAGGCGGTCAGCTACCGCGTGGCCACCGCCCGCAAGGGCTTCACGTGGCGGGGCGCGCATGAGGTGACGGCCAAGGCCAAGTGGCCGTCCTGGCGCCCGCCGCAGTCCATGCGGAAGCGGAAGCCCGCGTTGCCCGCCTATATGGCCGGCGGACCGGACAACCCGCTGGGCGCGCGGGCGCTTTACCTCGGCTCGTCGATCTACCGCATCCATGGCACCAATGAGCCAGACTCGATCGGCAAGGCCGCTTCCTCGGGCTGCATCCGGATGCTGAACGAGGACGTGAGCGAGCTCTACCCGCATGTGAAGATCGGTGCGCGTGTCACGGTGCTGTGACAGCAACGGGCCTCGCGGCTGGTGAAGGCCCGATAAATCTGTCATACGGTTTTGAGATCTTTGTTGCCCAATCCCCCGTATGACCAACACGTTCATGTGGCCCTTCTTCAAAACCCCGGTTCCGCAGGAACCGCAGGAAACCGCTGTTGCCGAAGCGCCGCTGGCGCCGGCGCTGACCGAGGTCATTAATGCGCTGCCCGATCCGGCGCTGGCGGTGGATGGCCAGGGCGTGGTGGTGGCCGCCAATGCCCAGGCCGCTGAAATTCTTGAGGCTGAGCCAGCGGGGCGGCACCTGTCGTCGGCGATCCGGGTGCCCGCGGTGCTTGAGGCGGTTGCCGCCGCGGCGCGCGGCGAAGAAGGGGCCAGTGTCGATTATGAAATCCGCGTGCCGGTGCCGCGCTCCTTCCGCGCCCATGTTTCCAGCCTCGGTCCCGGCAAGGGCGCGCTCCTCGTGCTGCGCGACCTGACGCGCGAACAGCAGATCGAACGCATGCGCGCCGATTTCGTGGCCAATGCCAGCCATGAGCTGCGCACGCCGCTGGCCGCCCTGTCGGGCTTTCTCGACACCATCATGGGCGCGGCGCGGCACGATGAGAAGGCGCAAACCAAGTTTCTCGGCCTGATGCGCAGCCAGGCTGACCGCATGCGCCGACTGATCGATGATCTGCTCTCCTTGTCGCGTATCGAGATGAACGAGCACCTGCGGCCTTCCGGCGAGGTGGACCTGGTGCAGGTGGCCGGCCATGTGCGCGACGTGCTTTCCGGCATGGCGCGGGACTTCGACTGCGAGGTTGTGCTCGACGGCCCCGGCTCGCTCATGGTCACCGGCAGCCGTGACGAACTCGTGCAGGTCATGCAGAACCTGCTCGAGAACGCCCTGAAATACGGCAGTTCCGGAAAGCGCGTTGACATCACACTCCGCCGCCAGCACGACGCCGCCGAGCTCAGCGTGCGCGACCATGGCCCCGGCATCGCCGAGGAGCATCTGCCGCGCCTCACCGAGCGGTTTTACCGTGTGAATGTGCAGGAAAGCCGTTCGCGCGGCGGAACCGGGCTGGGGCTGGCCATCGTCAAGCACATCGTCAACCGTCACAGGGGCAAGCTCACGATTGTCTCAGAACCTGGCCTGGGCAGTGAGTTTTCGATCAGACTCCCATTAAAATCATAGATATTTCAAATTCTTAACTTGTCATAATTCTGTAATATCAACGTCACATAAGCGTTTTGCCAACTCCCTAGCGTGCGCCTGCCCTCAAACAGGAGACATCTTATGAAACGCTTGCTTGTCGCCGCCAGCCTCGTGGCGCTCACCGCCGTGCCGGCCCTCGCCGCGCGCGACCAGATCCGCATCGTCGGTTCCTCGACGGTTTATCCCTTCACCACCGCGGTGGCCGAGCAGTTCGGCAAGAAGACCGGCATGAAGACCCCGGTCGTCGAGTCGACCGGCACCGGCGGCGGCATGAAGATGTTCTGTGAAGGCGTTGGCGAAGCGACGCCTGACGCCTCCAACGCCTCGCGCCGCATCAAGAAGGGCGAATTCGAGGATTGCAACAAGAATGGCGTGACCGAAATCGTCGAAATCCAGATCGGCTTCGACGGCCTGACGCTGGCCCATTCCAAGGCCGGCACGCCGATGAACACCTCTTTCAAGAACATTTTCCTGGCACTTGCCAAGGATGTTCCGGGCCCGGACGGCGCGCTGATCCCCAATCCCTACAAGAACTGGAACGAGATCGACCCGTCGCTGCCCGCCGTGAAGATCGAAGTGCTGGGGCCGCCGCCCACCTCCGGAACGCGCGACTCCTTTCACGAACTGATGATGGAGCGCGGCGCGCTCGAGATCGAGTCGCTCGCCAAGCTCAAGAAGGATGACGCCAAGGCCTTTGAAAAGGTGTGGAAGTCGGTGCGCGAGGACGGCGCCTATGTGGAAGCCGGCGAGAATGACAACGTGATCGTGCAGAAGCTGGAATCCAACCCGAGCGCATTTGGCATCTTCGGTTTCTCGTTCCTCGAGGAGAACGCCGCGAAGCTGGTGGGCGTGGAGCTGGGCGGTGTCGCGCCGACCTTCGAGACCATTGCCAGCGGCGACTACAAGGCCTCGCGTCCGATGTTCGTCTACCTCAAGAAGCAGCATGTTGGCGTGATTCCGGGGCTTGCCGAATTCGCGGCCGAATATGTTTCCGACGCCGCCACCGGCGAGGACGGCTACCTTGGCGACAAGGGCCTGGTGCCGCTTCCCGCCGACCGGCACAAGGAGATGGCCGCCGCCGTCGCGGCGATGACACCCATGACGGGCGAAGGGCTCAAGTAAGCTCTCGTCCATCACAGGCTGGGGCGGAGCCGCGGATGTACCGGCCCGCCCCGGTCAAGAATTCTGGAAGGCCAGGACCCACGGGGCACGCATGACCGCGATCTACTTTCTCCTGCTCGCCGTGCTTACCGCCGCCGCCTTCTTCACCGGCAAGTCGCGCGCCGCGGGCGTTGGCGGCCAGTCTCAGCTTCACTCGCTACCCGCATATCACGGTCTGTTCGCCGCCAGCCTCGTGCTGTTTCCGATGCTGGCGGTAGTCGCTGTCGGAAGTCCGCTGGCGGCGCGATACGTGGAGACGGCGGGGCTCTCCGGCTTTAACGCGGCCGCCATCGCGGATCCGCTGCAGCGCGCGGCGGCGCTGCGCGACGTGCAGAATCTGATGGCTGGCCAGTATTCCGGGACGCCAGCCCCGGAACTCGCCGCCTCGGCTCAGGCCATGTCCTCCGCGCGCTCCGTCAGCTCCTGGGGCCTGTTGCTGCTGGGGGTTGCCGCCGGACTGGGCGGGCTTTCCCTGGCGCTCCGCCGCATCAGCCGCGATTTCCGCGCCCGAAACAGCTTTGAGCGCATCACGGCGATCGTGCTGCTCGCCTGTTCGGGCGTTGCGGTGCTGACCACCATCGGCATTGTGTTCTCGGTCTTGTTCGAGACGCTGCGGTTCTTCAGCAAAGTTCCTGTCACCGACTTTCTGTTCGGGCTGCAATGGTCGCCGCAGACAGCGATCCGGGCCGATCAGGTTGGATCCTCCGGCGCCTTCGGCATCGTTCCGCTGCTGGCCGGCACCTTCCTGATCACTGTCATCGCCATGCTGGTGGCGGGGCCGATCGGCCTTTTGGCCGCCATCTACATGGCCGAATACGCCTCCGAGCGGGTGCGCGCCTGGGCCAAGCCGGTGCTGGAGATTCTGGCCGGCATCCCGACCGTCGTGCTGGGCTTCTTCGCGGCGCTGACCATGGCGCCGCTGATCCGCGGCTGGGGCGAGGCGTTGGGGCTTTCGGTGGCCTCCGAGTCAGCGCTGGCGGCCGGCCTCGTCATGGGCATGATGATCATCCCCTTCGTATCCTCGCTGTCGGATGACGTGATCAACGCCGTGCCGCAATCGTTGCGCGATGGCTCCTACGCGCTGGGAGCCACCAAGTCGGAAACCATCAAGCGGGTGGTGCTGCCGGCGGCGCTGCCCGGAATCGTCTCTGCCTTCATGCTGGCGGTTTCTCGCGCCGTGGGCGAAACCATGATCGTGGTCATGGCCGCGGGGCTCGCCGCCAACCTCACGTTTAATCCGCTGGAAGCGGTGACCACCATCACGGTCCAGATCAAGACCATTCTGGTGGGCGATCAGGAATTCGACTCGGCCAAGACGCTCTCCGCCTTCGCGCTGGGGTTCGTTCTGTTCTTCTTCACACTTATCCTCAACTTCATCGCGCTCCGCATCGTGCAGCGGTACAGGGAGCAATATGACTGACATCAGCGCAACCAGCGCCGCCAGTTCAGCCAGCACAAGAACCCGGGATCCGCGCATTGCAAAACGCTACGCCGCGGAACGCCGGTTCCGGCTCTACGGGCTGGCGGCCATCCTGGCGACGGCGCTGTTCGTCGCCGCTCTGCTCATCAACATCGTGATCAAGGGGTTGCCCGGATTTTTCGAATACCGGCTGGTGCTCGATGTCAACGCCGCGGCGGAAGCGCTGGACCCGGGCAACAGCGGCGAGCCCGCGAAAATCCGCGCCGGCGACTATGACGGGCTGATCCGCGATGCGCTGCGCGCTGCCCTTCCCAGCGTCAGCACCCGCGCCGATCGCAAGCTGCTGAACGGCCTGCTCAGCGCCGGCGCCGCCGATGACTTCCGCAATCTGATCGTGGCCGACCCGGCGCTGATCGGCAAGAATGTGAAAATCACCGCGCTGCTCTCGGACGACGCTGACCAGTTTCTGAAAGGCTACCAGTCCCGGATCGAGCGCCGGGCCATCGACAGTCCTCTGGCCATCGCGCCCGAAGGCGATCTGTTCCGGCTTTCGGCGCAGGGGCAATCCTTCGCGCCGGCGCTGGAGCTGGTGCGCCGCTACGCCAGCCGCGAACTGGAGTGGGGCCAGCCGGAACTGACCCGTCTTGATCAGGCGCTGAGCGACGCCACCCGCAACAAGGACTTGGCGGCGCAGCGGCTCGCCGCCGCCGGAAGCGATGGCGAGGCCGCGGCGGCGGCCACCGCCGATATCGCCAAGCTCGACGGCGATCTTGCCGGCCTGACCGCGAAGCGTGACGCGCTCAAGGCCAAGCTTGACGCGCTGGCCGTCCGGCTGGACGCCGCGGCCGGGCCACAAGCCTTGGACGCCAATTTGCCGAGCCTGATCGTCGAGGCGGCGGGCGGCGCCTTCCGGATCACCGAGATCGCCGAGGGCGGCGCGCTGGCCGAGGCGGTGATCCCGCCCACCGCCACTTCAGCGAGCAACTGGACGCTGCTGATGCTCGCCACCCCCGAGTCGAGCCGCCGCACCTCCGACCGCGAGGCGATCTGGCTTGAAGCCCTCAAGGCCCAGGGCATGGTCGAGAGCGGCTTCGCCTGGCGGTTCTTCACCTCGGGGGATTCACGCGAGGCGGAACTGGCCGGCATCAAGGGCGCTCTGGTCGGTTCGGCGCTCACCCTCCTGGTGACGCTGATCATCTGCCTGCCGCTGGGGGTGGGCGCGGCGATCTATCTTGAAGAGTTTGCGCCCAAGAACCGCTTCACCGATATCATCGAGATCAACATCAACAATCTGGCGGCCGTGCCGTCGATCGTCTTCGGTCTCCTCGGCCTCGCCATGTTCCTCAATTTCTTCGGCATGCCGCGCTCGGCGCCGGTGGTGGGCGGACTGGTTCTGGCGCTGCTCGTGCTGCCCACCATCATCATTGCCTCGCGCGCCGCGCTCAAGGCGGTGCCGCCCTCGATCAAGGAGGCAGCGCTCGGCGTCGGCGCTTCCCACCAGCAGGCGATCTTCCACCACGTACTGCCACTCGCCGTACCCGGCATCATGACCGGCACCATCATCGGCATGGCGCATGCGCTGGGCGAAACCGCGCCGCTGCTGATGATCGGCATGGTGGCCTTCATCGTCGACGTGCCGCAGGCGATCACCGATGCCGCAACCGTGATGCCAGTGCAGATTTATCTGTGGTCCGATCTGCCGGAACTCGCCTTCCAGGCCAAGACCGCGGCGGCGATCATCGTGCTGCTGGCATTCCTGTTCGTCATGAACGCCCTCGCCATCTATACCCGCAAGCGCTTCGAGCGCCGCTGGTGACCACAAGGAAATGAGAGCATGAACGCCCCCACCGCCTTCGAGACCATTGTCACCCCGCCCAATCCGCGCATCATGGCGGAGCGGCCCGTGAAGATCGCGGCACACGGCGTTGACGTGTTCTACGGCGACAAGCACGCCATCAAGCAGCTGTCGATCGACATTCCGGACCGCGCCGTCTCGGCCTTCATCGGGCCGTCGGGCTGCGGCAAGTCCACCTTCCTCCGCGTCATCAACCGCATGAACGACACGATCCCCACGGCGCGCGTGAGCGGCGGCATCGTGATCGACGGCGAGGACATCTACGACCCCAGGCTCGACGTGGTGCAGCTTCGGGCCAGGGTCGGCATGGTGTTCCAGAAGCCCAACCCGTTTCCCAAGGCGATCTACGAGAATGTGGCCTATGGCCCGCGCATCCACGGCATGGCGAAAAACAAGGCCGAGCTTGACGTGATTGTCGAAAAGAGTCTGCGCAAGGCCGGACTTTGGGAGGAGGTGAAGGACCGCCTCGCCCAGCCCGGAACCAGCCTGTCGGGCGGCCAGCAGCAGCGGCTGTGCATCGCGCGCGCCATCGCCGTCAATCCGGAAGTGATCCTGATGGATGAGCCGTGCTCGGCGCTCGACCCGATCGCCACCGCGAGGATCGAGGAGCTGATCGACGAGCTTCGCCAGAACTACTGCATCGTGATCGTCACGCATTCGATGCAGCAGGCGGCGCGGGTGTCGCAGCTCACGGCTTTCTTCCATCTCGGCACGCTCGTCGAATATGGCGACACCGACGAGATGTTCACCGCGCCCCAGGAAAAGCGCACACAGGACTATATTACGGGCCGCTTCGGCTGAGCCCCGGGAGGCACCCATGTCTGAGCATATCGTGAAGTCCTATGACGAGGATCTGGCGCAGATCAAGACGATGCTGGCGCAGATGGGCGGGCTCGTCGAGCAGCAGCTCGACGACGCCATCGACGCGCTCTCACGGCGCGACACCGCGCTTGCCGACGTGGTCATCCACAACGACGAGCGCGTTGACGCGCTGGAGCACCAGATCGAGGAGAAGGCGATCCTCACCATCGCCAAGCGCCAGCCCATGGCGCGCGACCTGCGCGAGATCATGGTGGCGATCCGCGTCGCCTCCGACCTTGAGCGCATCGGTGACCTCGCCAAGAACACCGCGAAGCGCGCCCATGCCATGTCCGAGCAACTGCCGCGCAAGCTGATGGCGGGTGTCACCCGCATGGGCCGCATGGCCCAGGCCGAGCTCAAGAACATCCTCGACGCCTATGCCCGGTCCGACGCCGCCATGGCGCTGGAGGTGTGGCGCTCCGACGAAGACCTCGACGCGCTCTACAATTCCATCTTCCGCGAACTTCTCACCTACATGATGGAAGACCCGCGCAACATCAGCCTGTGCACGCATCTACTTTTCGGCGCCAAGAATATGGAACGCATCGGCGACCACGCCACCAACATCGCCGAGAACATCCATTATCTGGTTCATGGCAAGCCGCTGGCCGAGGGCCGCCCGAAGAAGGACATGACCAGCTCGCTGCGCATCGAAGGCATCAATCCCTCGGACGAATAGAGCCATGAGCGCCTCCATCCTCATCGTCGAAGACGAAGAACCGATCCAGATCCTGCTGAGCTACAATCTGGAATCGGAGGGCTACCGGGTGCGCCACAGCGCCGAGGGCGAGGCCGTCATGCAGCTGATCGGCGAAGAGCGGCCTGACCTGATCCTGCTCGACTGGATGCTGCCCGGCATTTCCGGAATCGAGGTCTGCCGCCTGCTGCGCACCAGGCCCGAGACGCGGGATATTCCGGTGATCATGCTCACCGCGCGGAGCGAAGAGGCGGAACGGGTGCGCGGGCTCGCCACGGGCGCTGATGATTACATGGTGAAGCCGTTCTCGGTGCCGGAGCTCCTGGCCCGTATCCGCACCATCCTGCGCCGGGTCAATCCGGAAGCGGTGGCCGAACAGCTGAAAGCCGGCGATCTCTCGCTCGACCGCAAGACCAGGCGGGTGACACGGGCGACCCGCGACATCAATCTCTCGCCCACCGAATTCCGCCTGCTCGAGCACCTGATGCAGAATCCGGGCCGGGTCTATTCGCGCGCCCAGCTGCTCGACACGGTGTGGGGCCATGACGTCTATGTCGACGAGCGCACCGTGGACGTGCATGTCGGGCGGCTGCGCAAATCGCTGAGCCGCGGCCGCGAGGCCGATCCCATCCGCACGGTGCGCGGCATGGGCTATTCTTTCGACGAACGCTTCGGGAAGCCCTGATCAGCTCACATCGCGATCTTGCGGTGACGGCGGTCCTGGACCGGCTGGTAGGCGAGCCGGGCGTGATACTCGCAATAAGGCGAGCCGTCGCGCGGGTTGTGGCCGCAGAAGCAGAACTCCTCGCTGCCCGGATCGCCGATCGGCCATTTGCAGGTCTTGTCGGAGAGATGCAGGATGGTGACGCGGCCATCCTGCGAGGGATCGACAATGCGCAGCGGTTGCGGTTCCGGCACCGCCTGCGGCCGCGGCTGTGGCGCGGCGCGCATCATCGGCTTCAGGGCGGTGTTGCCGGCGCTGGGAAGCCGCGGCAGGCTGCCTCCCGCCCGCGGGGCGAGGCTGGGCTCGCGCTGCTTCCGCGGGGCGCGCGGCTCTGAGCTGCGCTGCGGCTGGCCGCGGCCCGCAAGACCGAGACGGTGGACCTTGCCGATCACCGCGTTGCGGGTGACGCCGGCACCTAGCCGGGCGGCGATCTGGCTGGCGCTCAACCCTTCGGCCCAGAGCTTCCTGAGCATCTCGACGCGTTCGTCTGTCCAGAACAATTTCGCCCCTCCCCGGTCGTCTTCCATGGCTTCGAACAATCGAATCCCTCATCTGCCGCCGGACTCACGATTTGTCCGCCGTGTTAAGCCGCAACACTGACTGTTGGACGCTACATCTCGTAGCCAATGGCGCGGAAACTACAATACGCGGTGGTAGGCCCGCAACCGTCCAAACCATGCGCGGATGCGTTTTCCCCAGTTTCCCGCGCCTTACTCATGGTTAACAAAACCTTATCAAGGCGAGGAATCCAGCGTCCATGCGCTGTTTTGACTCAGGGTGGATAAGCGTGAATCATTCCGTGAATCATGAGGTTGGCGCGGCATGGTTGACGCAGGGCGAGGCCGGAAGTATAAGATGACAGCGCTCAGGCGCCCGTCCTTCGCGGCGGGCGCCTTTTGATTTCGACAGCCAGGATTGCCGCCATGATCTCTCCGGTTCTGCCCACCTATGCCAGGGCCAAAGTCGCTTTCGAGCGGGGCGAGGGGACGCGCGTCTACACGGCGGAGGGCGAAAGCTATCTCGATTTCGGCGCCGGCGTCGCGGTGACCAGCTGCGGCCACTGCCACCCGCATCTGGTGGCGGCACTCACCGAACAGGCCAGCAAGATCTGGCACACCTCGAACCTCTACCAGATGCCGGGCCAGGAAAAGCTTGCCAGGCGGCTGATCGAGCACAGCTTCGCCGATACGGTGTTCTTCACCAATTCCGGCGCCGAAGCGCTGGAGTGTTCGATCAAGATGGCGCGCAAATATCAATCGGCCATCGGGCACCCGGAGAGATACCGCCTGATCACCTTCGAGGGCGCCTTTCATGGCCGGACGCTGGCCACCATCGCAGCTGGCGGCCAAGCAAAATATCTTGAAGGCTTCGGACCCAAGGTCGATGGTTTTGACCAGGTGCCGTTTGGCGACCATGAGGCGCTCAAGGCGGCGATCGGGCCCGCCACCGCGGGGATACTGATCGAGCCGGTTCAGGGCGAAGGCGGCATCCGCCCGGTGCCGCCGCAATGCCTGCGCGGCCTGCGCGCGCTGTGCGACGCGCATGGGCTGCTGCTTATCTATGACGAAGTGCAATGCGGTATCGGCCGCACCGGCAAGCTGTTCGCCTATGAATGGTCCGGAGCACAGCCCGATATCATGGCGATCGCCAAAGGCATTGGCGGCGGTTTTCCGATCGGCGCCTGCCTCGCCACTGAAAAAGCGGCGCAGGGCATGACGGCGGGAACCCATGGCTCCACCTTCGGCGGCAATCCGCTGGGGACCGCGGTGGCCAATGCGGTGCTGGACGTGATGCTCGCGCCGGGTTTCCTTGAGAGCGTGCAGCAGCGCGCGCTGACCCTGAAACAGAAGCTCGCTTCGCTCAAGGACCGCCACCCGGAAGTCATCGCGGAGGTGCGCGGCGAGGGGCTGATGATGGGCCTCAAATGCAAGGTGCCCAACACCGCGCTCCAGCAGGCGGCGCTCGACCAGCATCTGCTGGTGATCGGCGCGGGCGACAATGTGGTACGCCTGCTGCCGCCGCTGATCGTGAGCGACGCCGACATCGCCGAGGCCGTGGACAAGCTCGACCGCGCCTGCCGGGCGATCGCAGCCAAGTCCGCAGCCTGAGGACGCGCGACATGACGAGCCCGAGGCATTTTCTCGATATTTGCGATTTTGATTCCGCGTCGCTCAACGCCATCATCGCCCGGGCGCGCGCCATGAAGGATGGCCGCAAGGGCCAGCCGCGCGGCCAGCGCGAAGCGGGCGAACCCTTGAAGGGCCGCATGCTGGCGCTGATCTTCGAGCGGCCCTCGACGCGCACGCGCGTGTCTTTCGAAGTCGCCATGCGGCAGCTGGGCGGCGAAACGCTGGTGCTGACGGCGAATGACATGCAGCTGGGCCGCGGCGAAACCATCGCCGACACGGCACGGGTGCTGTCGCGCTATGTCGACGCCATCATGATCCGCGCGTCGCGCCATTCCAACCTCTCGGAGCTGGCGGCGGCGGCCAGCGTGCCGGTGATCAACGGCCTCACCGATCTCTCCCACCCCTGCCAGGTGATGGCCGATCTGATGACGCTGGAGGAGCATGCCGGGCCGCTGAAGGACCTCACAGTGAGCTGGGTGGGCGATGGCAACAATGTCGCCGCGTCGTGGATACATGCCACCGGCCGGCTCGGGGGAAGGCTGCGGATCGGGGCGCCACGGCCGTTGCGGCCAGCGCCGGAGGTTCTTGCCTGGGCCAGATCACAGGGCGCCGCCGTCGAAGTTATGGAATCGCCCGAGGAGGCGGTGCGCGGCGCTGATTGCGTGATCACCGATGCCTGGGTGTCGATGCATGACACCGATGCCGCCAGCCGCCATAATCTGCTCCGTCCCTATCAGGTGAACGATAGGCTGATGGGCATGGCCAAGCCCGGCGCGCGCTTCATGCACTGCCTGCCCGCCCACCGCGGCGAGGAAGTGACGGATGAGGTGATGGACGGGCCGGCCTCGCTGGTGTTCGACGAGGCTGAAAACCGGCTGCATGTGCAGAAGAGCATCCTGCTCCACTGCCTGGGGGCATGATGACGGACATTCCCGGCCTCGCGGGTGACGATCTGGTTCTGCCGTTCGAGGTCAAGCCGCTGGGGGTGAGGGGCCGTCTGGTGCGCCTTGGCGCGGCGGCCGACGACATCGTGCACCGCCACGCCTATCCGCCTCCCGTGTCCGCCCTGCTGGCGGAGGCGGTGGCGCTTGCCGCCATGCTGGGGGCGATGCTCAAATTCGACGGCAAGTTCATCCTGCAGACCAAGACCGACGGACCCGTTGACATGCTGGTTGCCGATTACGTGGCGCCGGGCAAGATCAGGGGCTATGCGCGCTTCGACGCGGCGCGGCTGACGGCGGAGGCAAACCCCACCCAGGCGGCGCTGCTCGGCAACGGCTATCTGGCCATGACGGTGGACCAGGGCCCTGACATGGAGCGCTACCAGGGCATCGTGCCGCTGCAGGCCTCCAGCCTCACGGCCGCCGCCCATGAATACTTCGAGAAATCCGAGCAGATCCCCAGCCGCATCCGCCTGGCGGCGGGTCCGCTCATGCAGCGGGGCGGAAGGCCAGAGGCCTGGCGGGCCGGGGCCATCATGGTGCAGCACCTGCCGCGGGAGGGCGGGTCGAGCCCGCTTCCGAGCCACGCGGGCGATGCCCCCGACGGCGGCGATGCCCCGCCCGAGGAGCATGATGACTGGGTCAAGGCCCGGCTGTTGCTCGACACCGTGGAAGACCACGAACTGCTGGACCCGCGGCTTTCCGCCGAGCAATTGCTCTACCGGCTGTTCCACGAGGACGGGGTGACCGCCTACCCGGCAACCCCGGTTCACCGCTATTGCAGCTGTTCGCAGGACGGGATCGCCCGCATGCTGCGGCGCTTTCCCGCCGCCGACCGTGATGAAATGACAGAAAATGGTGAAATAACAGTAACTTGTGAGTTTTGCTCAAGTGTCTATCGGCTCCGCCCCGAAGATCTGGGAATGTGACGCGGTCGCCGCCGGCCTGTCGTATTCCTGCGCAAACCTGTCTAATTCGTTAGTGGTGGCGTGCTCCGGCCCGTGCAAGAGTTGTTGACGGAGAAAAGCCCCCGTGACAGTTTCACGGAAATTCCAGTTAGGCGCTTGCGCCCTGGCAAAAACAACGGACGTGGAAACGCTGGCGCGGAACGGAGAGCGGAGCGAACTGGACAGTTCCGTCATCGGCATGCCCAGTCTCCACAACGATTTCACCGGTCACTGAAGGAGAAAGACACATGACCGAATTCGACATGAAGATGAAAGCGGCCCAGAAGGCCGTGGGGCTCGGCAAGCTGTCGCGCCGCGATTTCATCCAGTTCGCGCTGGCGGCTGGCATGACCCTGCCGGCGGCGAGCGCGCTGTTCGCCACCGCGGCCCGCGCCGAGCCGAAGAAGGGCGGCGTGTTCAAGGCCGCTGTCGGCCATGGCCAGACCACCGACTCGCTTGATCCCGCCACCTGGTCGAACGGTTTCACCTTCTCCTGGGGCAAGTCCGTGATGGGCGCGCCGCTGGTGCAGATCAACCAGAAGAACGAAGTCGTTCCCCATGTGGCCGAGAGCTTCGAGCCAGCCGATGGCGCCAAGAAGTGGATCGTCAAGCTGCGCAAGGGCATCACCTTCCACAACGGCAAGACGCTGACCGCCGACGACGTGGTGGCCACCATCAACTATCACATCGGGCCCGACTCCAAGTCGCCGGTCAAGGGCGTGCTGTCCAACGTCACCGCGGTCAAGTCCGATGGCCCTGACACGGTGATCTTCGAACTCAACGGCGGCAACGCCGACTTCCCCTACCTTCTCTCCGACTATCACCTGGCGATGTACCCGTCCGAGGGCGGCAAGATCCAGTGGGAGAAGGGCATCGGCGCCGGCCCCTATGTGCTGAAGTCGCTTGAGCCGGGCGTCAAACTGGTTGCCGAGCGCAACCCGAACTACTTCGGCACCACCTGGTTCGATGGCATCGAGGTGCTGTCGATCCTCGACGTGGCGGCCCGCACCAACGCCTATCTTTCGGGCGAGGTGCACTTCATCGACCGCGCCGACGTCAAGACCATCGACATGCTGAAGAGTGCGCCCGACACCGGCCTCTACAACGTCTCCGGTTTCGCGCATTACACGGCGCCGATGCACTGCGACACGGCGCCGTTCGACAAGGTCGAGGTGCGCCAGGCGCTGAAGTGGGCGATCAACCGCCAGGATCTGGTGGACAAGATCGTCTATGGCTACGGCTCGCCGGGCAACGATAACCCGCTGTCTCCGGCGCTCAAGTATGCGATCAATGCCGAGCCGGTCTACAGCTACGATCCGGAAAGGGCCAAGTCGCTGCTCAAGAAGGCCGGCATGGAAAACCTGAAGGTCGACCTCTCGGCCGCGGACGCAGCCTTCCCGGGCGGTGTCGATGCGGCGCTGCTGATGGCCGAACACGCCAGGGCGGCGGGCATCGAGATCAACGTGATCCGCGAGCCCAACGACGGCTACTGGGACAATGTGTGGCTCAAGAAGCCGTGGTCCCTGTGCTACTGGGGCGGCCGCCCGACGGCGGATGCGTTCCTGTCGATCTCGCTCGCGGCTGATGCGGCGTGGAACGACACACGGTGGAAGAACCCGCGCTTCAACGAGCTGCTCGTCGCGGCGCGCGCCGAGACCGACGAAGCCAAGCGCCAGGCCATGTACGCCGAGTGCCAGCAACTCGTCCATGACGATGGCGGCCAGATCGTGCTGATGTTCAACAACTATGTCGGCGCGCTCTCGAACAAGATCGGCCACGGCGACTTCAACTCCGATTTCGACCACGACGGCGGCTTCATGTATGAGCGCTGGTGGATGGCGTGATCGCGCCAACCCATTAGGTAATTTTGTGCTTGAGGGCCCCGTCAAGGATTGACGGGGCCCTTTCTCCGTGGGAACCTTAATCTGGCCAGTAGAGCTTCCGCCCGTGCCACGAATAAAACTTTGAGGTACGCGCGACCGGAACCGGCGATCGCCGCACAGTGGCCACATACAAATCATGACCGGCACCGCCGGCATCAGGGAGTAGAGACGATGCAAGACACTCAGGTTAAGCTGCAGGCAGCGTTGAAACAGGCGGTGCGCGGCCGCATCTCGCGGCGCGAATTCACCCAGCTGGCGCTGGCCTCCGGCGTGAGCCTCGCTGCCGCCAACGGCATGCTGACCAAGGCCTATGCGGATGAGCCCAAGAAGGGCGGCACCTTCAAGATCGGCGTCGGACATGGCGCCACCACCGACTCGATGGACCCCGGCACCTACCCGGACCAGTTCACCGGCACCGCGCTGTGGGGCACGCTCGCCAACAGCCTCACCGAGATCGACGCCGACGGCAATGTGGTCGGTGACGTGGCCGAGAGCTTCGAGGCCTCGGACGGCGCCAAGAAGTGGGTGTTCAAGGTGCGCAAGGGCATCACCTTCCATGACGGCCGCACGGTGACCGCCGATGACGTGGTGGCCTCGCTCCAGCATCACCGCGGCGAGGAGTCCAAGTCGGCCGCCAAGTCGCTGCTCAAGGAAATCGTGAGCCTCAAGGCCGACGGTCCGGACACGGTGGTGTTCGAACTCTCCGGCGGCAACGCCGACTTCCCCTACACGGTGTCCGACTATCATATGCCGATCATGCCCAAGAAGGACGACGGCTCGGTCGACTGGGAATCGGGCATCCGCACCGGCGCCTACAAGCTGGAGAAGTTCGAGCCCGGCGTGAAGGCAAGCTTCACCAGGAACGAGAACTACTACAAGCCCGGCAAGGGCTGGTTCGACCGGGTCGAATTCTATTCGATCAAGGATGTGGCGGCGCGCACCAATGCGCTGCTCTCGGGCGAGATCCACTATATGGACCGCTGCGATCTCAAGACCCTCGACATGCTGAAGTCCAATCCGGCCATCAATGTTTCAGAGATCACCGGCTACGGCCACTACATCTATGTGATGAACGTCACCGCCAAGCCCTTCGACGACGTTAATGTGCGGCTCGCCATCAAGCACTCGATGAACCGCGACGAAGTGCTCGAGAAGGTAGTCCTGGGTCATGGCACGGTGGGCAACGACAACCCGATCGCGCCCACGGTGAAATTCGCCGTCGATCCGCAGCCGCGCCACAGCTACAACCCGGACAAGGCCAAGGAATTTCTCAAGAAGGCCGGGCTCGACAGCCTCTCCTTCGATCTCTCGGTGGCGGATGCCGCCTTCTCGGGCGCCGTCGACTCCGCCCTGCTGTGGAAGGAGCATGCCAAGGCCTGCAACATCGACATCAATGTCATCAGGGAGCCCGATGACGGCTACTGGGACAATGTGTGGCTGAAGAAGCCGTTCGTCGCTTCCTACTGGAGCGGCCGCCCGACCGTCGACTGGATGATGACCACCGCCTATGCCGCGGATGCCGCCTGGAACGACACCTTCTGGAAGAACCCGCGCTTCAACGAGCTGCTCGTCGCCGCGCGGTCCGAAACCGACGAAGCCAAGCGCGCCGCCATGTATGCCGAGATGCAGCAGATCCTGCATGATGACGGCGGCCTGGTGAACATGCTGTTCAACTCCTATGTCGAGGCGCACGCCGCGAACATGGGCCATGGCAAGGTGGCGGCCAACTGGCAGCTGGATGGCATGCGCATCGCCGAGCGCTGGTGGTTCACGTAATGATCTGACGAATACATGACTGCCCAGGGACGGGGCCGCGCCGCCGTGGCCCCGTCCCTGGCACTTTAGGGTGGAATGCGGCCGCGGCGGCGGCTATGGACAGTCGGAGCCCGCAAAGAGGCTCAACGGGGAGTTTCATGCATCCGGTTCTCAGAACCGTTCTGCAGCGCTTGGGGCTGGGACTGCTGACGCTGTTCGTGGTGTCGGTCGTTATTTTTGCGTCGCTTGAAATGCTGCCGGGCGGCTTTGCCGAAGCCATTCTGGGCCAGAGCGCCACGCCGGAAACCGTGGCGGCCTTCAACCGCGAGATCGGCCTCGACCGTCCGGCCACCGTGCGTTACGTCGAATGGATCGCAAATATTTTTCACGGCGATTTCGGTTATTCCTACGCAGGCCTCGGCGGCTCGATCAAGCGCAGCGTCACGGATCTGATCGCGCCGCGGCTCTACAACACCTTCTTCCTGGCCATTATGACGGCGATCATCGCGGTGCCGCTGTCGCTGTTTCTTGGCATTATGGCGGCGCTTTACCGGAACAGCTGGTATGACCGGATCGTCAACTCCGTGACGCTGACCACCATCGCCACGCCGGAGTTTTTCATCGCCTATCTCCTGATGTTCTTCTTCGCGCTTAAGCTGAAGTGGTTTCCGACGCTGTCGACCGTATCCGACACAACAAGCTTCATCGAACACGTCTATCGCGCGGCGCTCCCCGCCATCACCCTGACACTGGTGATCGTGGCGCATATGATGCGCATGACCAGGGCGGCACTGATCAATTTGCTCGCCAGCCCCTATATGGAAATGGCCCAGCTCAAGGGCGTTCCACGGCGCGAGGCGATCATCAAGCACGCGCTGCCCAATGCCTGGGCGCCGATCGCCACGGTGATCGCCTTCAACCTCGCCTATCTGGTGGTGGGCGTGGTGGTGGTGGAAGTCGTCTTCGTCTATCCCGGCATCGGGCAGCTGATGGTGGACTCGGTCTCCAGCCGCGACATGCCGGTGGTGCAGGCCTGCGCGCTGATCTTCGCGGCCACCTATATCCTGCTCAATCTGACGGCCGACATCGTGTCGATCATCACCAATCCGCGGCTCTTGCACCCCAAATGACCGCCCAGGCACCGGACATCAGGAACATCCGCGCCCGGAGAACGCTCTGGGAAAACACCCGGCGCGCACTGGCCACCGCGCCACTCAGCGCCTGGTTCGGCATGGTCGTGATCCTGATTTACGTCATCGCCGCGGTATTCGCGCCGCTGATCGCGCCTTTTGGCGAAGCGGAAATCGTCGGCAAGGCCTATCAGCCGGCGGGTGCGGAGTTCTGGCTCGGTACCGACCAGATCGGACGAGACCTGTTTTCGCGCCTGATCTATGGCGCGCGCAACACCATCGGCATCGCCTTTTTCACCACGCTCCTGTCATTCATCTTCGGCGGCACGCTGGGTGTGTTCACGGCGTTGCGGCGCGGCTGGCTTGACCAGATCCTGTCGCGCCTGGTCGACGCCTTCCTGGCCATACCGGTGCTGATCTTCGCGCTGATGCTGCTCGCGGTGTTCGGCAAGGGCATCGTCAACCTGATCCTGATCCTCGCTCTGCTCGATTCGACCCGCGTGTACCGCCTGGCGCGGGCCACGGCGCTCGATGTTGTGGTGATGGACTATGTCGAAGCCGCCAGGCTGCGCGGCGAGGGCACGGGCTGGATCATTTTCCGCGAAATCCTGCCCAACATCCTGCCGCCGCTCATCACCGAATTCGGCCTCAGGTTCTGCTTCGTGTTCCTGACCATCGCCGCGCTGTCCTTCCTCGGCGTCGGCATCCAGCCGCCCACCGCTGACTGGGGCTCGATGGTGGCCGAAAGCAAGACGCTGATCACCTTCCCGGTGGCGAAATTCCCGTGGATACCAGCGCCCTTCTACCCGGCCATCGCCATCGCGCTGCTGACGGTGG
Source organism: Aestuariivirga sp. (assembly GCF_046093005.1). Lineage (GTDB taxonomy): Bacteria > Pseudomonadota > Alphaproteobacteria > Rhizobiales > Aestuariivirgaceae > Aestuariivirga. The sequence goes on along the minus strand of NZ_JBJTER010000197.1, from coordinate 19,978 downwards.
CCATCAATTTCGTGGTGGACTGGTTCCTTCACAAGACCAGCGGGCTGCGCGATGAAAAGTGACAAGCAGCGCATCAAGGGCGAAACCCTTCTCGAAATCCGCGGCCTCAAGATCGAGGGCAATTCGGACGGCGTCTGGCACCCCATCGTCAAGGGCGTCGACCTCAGCCTGAAGCGCGGCGAGGTGCTGGGGCTGATCGGGGAATCGGGCGCCGGCAAATCGACGATCGGGCTTGCCGCCATGGGCTTCGCCAGGCCGGGCTGCCGCATCACCCATGGCAGCATCATGTTCGACGGCATCGACCTGCGCGCCGCAAGCGAAGAAGAAAAACGCCTGCTCTGGGGCTCGCGCATCGCCTATGTGGCGCAGAGCGCCGCGGCGGCCTTCAACCCCGCCCATAAGCTGATCGACCAGACGGTCGAGACGGCGGTGCGCCGCGGCGTCATGGATCGCGACCAGGCGGTTTCCGACGCCATCGAGCTTTACCGCCGCCTGCAGCTTCCAGACCCTGCCCACATCGGCGAGCGCTATCCGCACCAGGTGTCAGGCGGGCAATTGCAGCGCGCCATGACTGCCATGGCCATGTCCTGCCGGCCAGACCTGATCATCTTCGACGAACCCACCACCGCGCTTGACGTTACCACCCAGGTCGAGGTGCTGGCGGCCATGCGCAACATCGTCGAGCAATTCCACACCGCCGCGATCTACATCACCCATGACCTCGCCGTGGTGGCGCAGATGGCTGACCGCATCATGGTGCTGCGCCACGGGCGCGAAGTGGAAGAAGCGCCCACCCGCGTCATGCTGAAGGAGCCGAAGCAGGACTACACCAAGACGCTGTGGGCGGTGCGCAAGCTGGCCAAGCCGGAACAAGCCGGCAGCGAAACGGTGTTGAATGTCCGCCATGCAGACGCCAGCTATTCCGGCGTGGTCAAGGTGCTGGACAATGTTTCGGTCATCCTGCCGCGCGGCCGCACCGTGGCGGTGGTGGGCGAGTCGGGTTCGGGCAAATCGACGCTGGCGCGCGTCATCACCGGTCTCTTGCCGCCGAGCCGCGGCGACATCCTGTTCAACGGCCAGCCACTGCCGCCGGCACTCAAGGACCGCGACAAGGATACGCTGCGCCGCATCCAGATGATCTACCAGTCCGCCGACACCGCGCTCAACCCGCGCCAGACGATCCGCGACATCATTGGCCGCCCGCTGGAATTTTATCATGGCGTCTCGGGCGCGGCGCGTGACCGGCGGGTGGCGGACCTGCTCACCGCCATTGAGCTCGATGAAAGCTACATCGACCGGCTTCCCACCGAGCTTTCAGGCGGCCAGAAGCAGCGCATCGCCATTGCGCGCGCGCTCGCCGCCGAGCCCGACATCATCATCTGCGACGAAGTCACCTCAGCACTGGACCAGATCGTGCAGGAGGAAATCCTGAAGCTTCTGATGAAGCTGCAGAAGGATACCAACGTCTCCTACCTGTTCATCACCCATGACATCGCCACGGTACGGGCAATCGCTGATGAGATCGTGGTCATGCATCAGGGCAAGGTGGTGCAGCAGGGGCTGAAGTCCCAGGTGCTGAACCCGCCCTATCCGCCCTACACCGAGCTGCTGCTGTCCTCGGTGCCGCAGATGGATCCGGACTGGCTGACCAATCTCCTGGCCCAGCGCACCGGCGCCAGGGCAAAGGCCTGAGGGCCGCGGTTCATGGCGTCAGAAGGTCACGGGCCGCGCGCCACCGGCGAGGCCATCCTGTTCATCCGCGGCAAGCGGCAGGCCGCCCGCCTCTGGGCGCCGCAGATCGAAATTCTTGCAGCTACCCACCGCGTCGTGGCGCTCGATGTCGAGGGCGATGATCCGGTGGCGGAGGCGCGGCGGCTCCTCGATGATCTCGCCATCCCTTCGGTCAATGTGGTGGCCTGTGGCGATGACGGCCTCATCGCCCTGGACCTCGCGGCGGCGCATCCGCAGCGGGTGCGGCGCGTGGCCTTTGTCGATTTCGAGCCACCCGAAAACACCCGGCTGCTGTGCCCGGTGCTGCGCACCCGCGCGGACGGCGGTCCAGAGGCGATCAATGGCGCCCTTGCGGGCTTTCTCGGCCAACGGCTGAGCCGTTTCGACAATCGCGAACTGCGCAGCGCTTTCGGCAGCTTTATCACCGGGGTCACCATCGTGACCACTGCCGGCGTGGATGGCCAGCCGCGCGGCTTCACCGCCAACAGCTTCACCTCCGTGTCGCTGGAGCCGCCCTTGCTGCTGATCTGCGTGGGCAAGGCGGCGGCAAGCGTCGATGTGTTCCGCCATGCCGCCGGTTTCGCCGTCAACATTCTGTCGGAGGAGCAGAAAGACACCTCGGTGCTGTTCGCCTCCAAGCGGCCGGACAAATTCGAGGCGGCGCGCTGGCGGCCAGGCCCGTTCGGCAATCCGCTGATCGAGGGCTCCGCCGCCTGGTTCGATTGCGCGCGCTATCAGGTGATCGACGCCGGCGATCACATCATCCTGATGGGCCATGTCGAGGCCTTCGCCTATACCGATGCCAATCCGCTGGGCTATGCGCGCGGGCATTACATCACGCTGGGGCTTGAACAGGCGGCGGTCAATGCCGCGTCCTCGGCGAGCCGCACCGTGGTGGGGGCCATTCTCGAAAGCGACGGGCGGCTGGTGCTGCTCCCCGATCCGGCGCGGCCCGATGGGCTCATCCTGCCGGAGGCCGGCCGCACCGGCCCCAACGGCAGCGCCTCGCAGCTGCATCATTTGCTGGTACGCGAGGGCATGGACGCCACGCTTGGCTTTCTGTTCGCGGTGTTCGAAAATCCGGAAACGCGCGAGCAGTGCATCTATTACCGCGGCGAGGCGCTGCTGCATGCCCGTGGCCGCACTGTGCTGGCTGATTTCGAGGACATTCCCTGGGACCGGCTTCCCGACGAGGCCACCCGCTCGATGCTCCGCCGCTTCGCCGCCGAACGCAAGATCGGGCGCTTCAAGGTCTATTCCGGCGACCACCGCCAGGGCACGGTGAAAGCCGTCGATTGACGGGAAATCGAGACCGGGCTTTGATATTTGCTCACGCGGCCAATATCCGCCAATACGGAACATACCGGGGGGACGCATGTATCTCGGACTGGATTTCGGAACTTCATCGGTCAAGGGCGTGCTGATAGATGCCCGCCAAAAGATCCTCGCCAGCGCCAGCGCGCCGCTGAAGGTCTCGCGGCCGCATCCCGGCTGGTCGGAGCAGAACCCCGAGGATTGGTGGAAGGCCTGCAACACGGTGGTGAAAACCTTGGGCAAGCTGAAGCCCAAGGCGGTGGCCGCCGTCGAAGGCATCGGGCTTTCCGGCCAGCAGCATGGCGCCACGCTGCTCGACAAGGACGGCAAGGTGCTCCGCCCCTGCATCCTGTGGAACGATGCCCGCTCCTTCCGGGAATGCGACGACATCATGAACCGGGAGCCCAGGGCGGTGGCCGTGGCCGGCAATATCCCGCTGGCCGGCTACACCGCGCCGAAACTCGTCTGGGTGAAGAAGCATGAGCCCAAGACCTTCGCCAGGGTCGCCAAGGTGCTGCTGCCCAAGGACTATATCCGGTTCCGCATGACCGGCGAATACGCCTCCGACATGTCGGACGCATCCGGCACCTTCTGGCTCGACATCGCCAGGCGCGACTGGTCGAAAACGCTGCTCGATGCTTCTGATATGTCGATCGACCAGATGCCGAAGCTCTATGAGGGCACCGACGCCACCGGCCGCCTCACCGCGCAGGTCACCAAGGCCTGGGGCATGCCGAAGCGGCCCGTGGTGGCGGGCGGTGGCGGCGACAATGCATCCGCCGCCTGCGGCATCGGCGCGGTCACCGACAATGCGGCGCTGGTGTCGATCGGCACGTCGGGCGTGATGTTCGTGTCCAACGACCAGTTCCGCCCCAATGCCGGGCGCATGGTGCATGCCTTCTGCCACGCCGTGCCGGGAACCTGGCACCAGATGGGCGTGATCCTGTCGGCAGCGGCGAGCCTCGAATGGCTGGCCGGCATTCTCGGCGCGCCCGCGCCCAAGCTCACGGCGGCGCTGGGCAAGACGCTGACCGGTCCATCGCCGGCGCTGTTCCTGCCCTATCTCTCGGGCGAGCGCACGCCGGTGGGCGATGCGCAGGTCAGGGGCCTCATCATGGGGCTGGGCCATGAGAGCGATCACAAGACGCTGACCCATGCCGCGCTCGACGCGGTGGCCTTCGCCTTCCGCGATTCGCTCGAGGCGCTGAAAGGTGCGGGAACCGAGGTGAAGCGCGTCACCGCGGTGGGGGGCGGCTCCAAGTCGGAGCTCTGGCTCAAGATCATCGCCACGGTGCTGGGCGTGCCGGTGGACCTGCCGGCGGCCGGCGACGTGGGCGGCGCGTTCGGCGCGGCGCGGCTCGGCCTTATCGCCGCGACGGGAGCTGATTTCCGGAAAGTGCTGACCGCGCCCAAGACCGCCCGCACCATCAGGCCGGAAGCCCGCGCCCGCGAGGCCTATGAGGAACACTACCGCCGCTATGCGAAAATCTATCCCGCCATCAAGGAGATTTACCGCTGATGCCGCAGTTTTATTCGCGCCGCGAGCCGGTCAGATATGAAGGCCCCGCCAGCACCAGCGAGCTGGCCTATCGCTGGTACAACCCAGACCGGATGGTGCTCGGCAAGCCGATGCGCGAACAGCTGCGCTTCGCCTTGGCCTATTGGCACACGCTGTGCTGGCCCGGCACCGACCCGTTCGGCGGCGACACGTTTCAGCGCGCATGGCACCACATGGCCGACGGCATGGCCGCCGCCCGCCTCAAGGCCGACGTGATGTTCGAGACGCTCGATCTGCTCGGCGTCGATTTCTTCTGCTTCCATGATCTCGACATCGCGCCCGAAGGCAACTCGCTGAAGGAGTTCAATGCCAATGTCAGCGCGATCGCCCGCATCTTCGAGAAGAAGATGGCGGCCGGCAACAAGAAGCTGCTGTGGGGCACGGCCAACATGTTCTCCAACCGCCGCTTCATGGCGGGGGCCGCCACCAACCCCGATCCGGATGTGTTCGCCTATTGCGCCGCGCAGGTGAAGCACTGCATGGACGTGACCAAGGACCTGGACGGCGCAAACTATGTGATGTGGGGCGGCCGCGAAGGCTATGAAACGCTGCTCAACACCAACATCGGCCATGAGCTGGAACAGGCCAGGCGCTTCCTGTCGCTGGTGGTGGATTACAAGCACAAGATCGGCTTCAAGGGCCCGATCCTGATCGAGCCCAAGCCGCAGGAGCCCACCAAGCACCAGTATGATTACGACGTGGCCACCGTCTATGCCACCATCTCCTCGCTCGGGCTGCAGAAGGATGTGAAGGTCAATATCGAGCAGAACCACGCCATCCTGGCGGGGCACAGTTTCGAGCATGAGATCGCGCTTGCCTCGGCGCTCGGCATTTTCGGCGGAATCGACATCAACCGCGGCGATTATCAATCCGGCTGGGACACCGACCAGTTCGCCATGAATGTGCCGGAGATGACGCTTGCCTTTCTTGAAATCCTGAAAGCCGGCGGCTTCACCACCGGCGGGCTCAACTTCGACGCCAAGATCAGGCGTCAGTCGATCGATCCTGACGATATTCTCCACGCCCATGTAGGCTCGATCGACGCCTGCGCGCGCGCCCTTCTGGCGGCGGCGAAGATCATCGAGGACGGCAAGCTGGCGGCGGTGGTGGCGGAGCGCTACGGCAAGTGGAGCGAGCCCGCGAACCGGGCGATGCTGGAGGGCAAGCAGACGCTGGAGCAGATCGCGGCGCGCGTTCATGCCGAGGGCCTTGAGCCCACGCCCAGATCGGGCCGCCAGGAACGCCTCGAAAACCTCATCAATTCCTATCTCTAGAAAACTCGACAAGGGAGGACCAACCATGCCGACAAACATCAAGGGCCCGGCGATATTCCTGGCGCAATTCGCGGGCGATGCCGCGCCCTTCAACTCCTGGGACGCGATCACCAAATGGGCCGCCTCGCTGGGCTACAAGGGCGTTCAGATTCCAAGCTGGGACGGGCGGCTGTTCGACGTCAAGAAAGCCGCCTCGTCGAAAACCTATTGCGACGAGATCAAGGGCACAGCCAAGGCCAATGGCGTGGAGATCACCGAGCTTTCGACCCATCTTCAGGGCCAGCTGGTGGCGGTGCATCCGGCTTATGACGAGGCGTTTGACGCCTTCGCGCCTGCGGAGTTCCACGGCAAGCCGAAGGAACGCCAGAAATGGGCGGTGCAGCAGGTGAAATACGCCGCCAAGGCCTCGCGCAACCTGGGGCTTGATTCACATGTGTCGTTCCCGGGCGCGCTGTGCTGGCCGTTCCTTTATGGCTGGCCGCCGCGCCCTCCGGGCCTCATCGAGGAAGGCTTCGACGAGCTGGCGCGGCGCTGGAAACCCCTGCTTGATGTGTTCGAGGAAAATGGCGTCGATTGCGGCTTCGAACTGCACCCCGGCGAGGACGTGATGGACGGGGCGACCTTCGAGATGTTTCTCCGGCGCCTCAACAATCATCCGCGCTGCATGATCAATTACGATCCGTCGCATTTCGTGCTGCAGCAGCTCGACTATCTCGATTTCATCGACATCTATCATGAGCGCATCTGCGCCTTCCATGTGAAGGACGCGGAGTTCAACCCCACCGGCAAGCAGGGCGTCTATTCCGGGTTCCAGCCGTGGATCAGCCGCGCCGGCCGCTTCCGCTCGCTGGGTGACGGGCAGGTCGATTTCGGGGCCATCTTCTCCAAGCTCGCCGCCTACGACTATGACAGCTGGGCGGTGCTGGAATGGGAATGCTGCATCAAGGACTCGGTGCAGGGCGCCATCGAAGGCGCACCCTTCATCGAAAGCCACATCATCAAGACGACCGCGAAGAGCTTCGATGATTTCGTGGCCGGTTCGGCGGACAAGGCGAAGATTCGCCGCATCCTCGGCATCAAGTAACGCTCAGGGAGAGAGACAGCACATGGTTTCGGGACGGAGCGATGCGAACACGGGCCGCATCAGGCTTGGCATGGTGGGCGGTGGCCAGGGAGCCTTCATCGGCGCCGTGCACCGCCTCGCGGCACGGATGGATGACCAGTATGAGCTGGTGGCGGGCGCACTCTCGGCGGACCCCGCCAGGGCCAGGGCCTCGGGCGCGGAGCTTGGGCTTGCGCCGGACCGCGTCTACGCTGATTTCCGCGAGATGGCGCGGGCCGAGGCAAAGCGCGCCGATGGCATCGAGGCGGTGGCCATCGTCACGCCGAACCATGTGCATGTGCCGGCCGCCATGGCTTTCATCGAGGCTGGCATCCATGTGATCTGTGACAAGCCGCTGGCACTCAGCCTCAAGGAGGCGAAGGCGCTGGAGAAGCTTTTGGCCAGGCGCAAGGATGTGATCTTTGCGCTCACCCACAATTATTCCGGCTATCCGATGATCCGCCACGCCAAGGCGATGATCGCCGCGGGCGAGCTTGGCGACATCCGCGTGCTGCAGGGCGAATACCCGCAGGACTGGCTTACCACCGCGCTGGAAAAGACCGGCCAGAAACAAGCGGCCTGGCGCACCGATCCCAAACGCTCAGGCGCTGGCGGCTCAGTGGGTGACATCGGTACCCATACCTATCAGTTGCTATGCGATGTATCGGGCCTTTCCGGCGCTGAACTGGCGGCCGATCTCACCAGCTTCGTGAAGGGCCGGGTGCTGGATGACAATGCCCATGTGATGCTGCGCTTCAAGGGCGGCGCCAGGGGCATGATCTGGGCCAGCCAGGTGGCGCCCGGCAATGAGAACGGCCTCAAGATCCGCATCTACGGCACCAGGGGCGGACTTGAATGGAAGCAGGAAGACCCGAATTATCTGTGGTTCACGCCGTTTGGCGAGCCGAAGCGGCTGATCACCCGCGGCGGCGCCGGCGCGAACGCCGCGGCGGGCCGCATGACGCGCGTGCCGCCAGGCCATCCGGAAGGCTATCTCGAGGGCTCGCCAATATCTATTCGGAGGTGGCCCGCGCCATCAAGGCGAAGCGCGCCGGCAAGAAGCCGGAGAAGGACGTGACCTTCCCCGGCATCGCCGACGGCGTAGCGGGCATGGCCTTCATCGAGGCCTGCGTTGCATCCGCGGCGAAGAACGGCAAATGGGTGAAGCTCGCCTGACTGGGCGCCACATAACTCAACGTTTCATCATCCGACGGCTTGACCGCGGCATCTTGCATACGGCGCTGGAGAGGCGGCGGGGCGCGTCTGCCTACTCCGCCGCCTCCATGTAGTTCGCCATTGGCGGGCAGGTGCAGACCAGGTTGCGGTCGCCGAACACATTGTCGACGCGCGCCACCGGCGGCCAGTATTTGCTGTTGGGATAGCCTTTGAGCGGGAAGAACGCCTTCTCTTTCGAATAAGGGTGCTTCCAGTCGCCGAGCAGCAGGCGGTGGGTGTGCGGGGCGTTCTTCAGCACATTGTCCAGCCGGTCCGCCTTGCCCTCCTCCACTTCGGCGATCTCACGCCTGATCTCGATCATCGCGTCGCAAAAGCGGTCGAGCTCGCGCTTCGATTCCGATTCGGTGGGCTCGATCATCAGCGTGTCCGCCACGGGGAACGACATGGTGGGGGCGTGGAAGCCATAATCCACCAGCCGCTTGGCCACATCCTCCACACCGAGACCCGTGCGCTCCTTGAGCCAGCGCAGGTCGATGATGCATTCATGCGCGACGAAGCCGCCCGGCCCCTTGTAGAGCACCGGAAAATGCGGATCGAGGCGTTTGGCGATGTAATTGGCGTTGAGGATGGCCATGATCGTTGCCTTGCGCAGGCCGTCGCCGCCCATCATGGCGATGTAGGTCCATGAAATGGGCAGGATCGACGCCGAGCCCCAGGGTGCGGCCGACACCGCGCCCTGCGACTGGTCGCGGCCCGCCGCCGGGTTGACGCCGGTCACCACGGAGTGCCCCGGCAGGAACGGCGCCAGATGCGCCTTGACGCCGATCGGCCCCATGCCCGGGCCGCCGCCGCCATGCGGGATGCAGAAGGTCTTGTGCAGGTTCATGTGGCAGACGTCGGCGCCGAGCTCCGCCGGCCGCACCAGCCCGACCTGGGCGTTGAGGTTGGCGCCGTCGAGATAGACCTGGCCGCCATGCGCATGCACGATGGCGCAGATCTCCTTCACCGCCACCTCGAACACGCCGTGGGTGGACGGATAGGTGATCATCAGCGCCGCCAGATGCGGCGCATGCTCCACCGCCTTCTTGGCGAGATCGCCCACATCGACGTTGCCGTGCGCGTCGCAGGCCACCGCCACCACCTTCATGCCGGCCATGATGGCGGAGGCCGGATTGGTGCCATGCGCCGAAACCGGGATCAGGCAGACGTCGCGCTGCGTGTCCCCGCGCGATTCATGATAGCCGCGGATGGCGAGAAGCCCGGCATACTCGCCCTGGCTTCCGGCATTGGGCTGCAGCGACACCGCGTCGAAACCGGTGATCTCGGCCAGCATGTCCTCCAGCTCCTCGAACAGCTGCATGTAGCCCTGCGCCTGCTCGAGCGGCGCGAAGGGATGCAGCATCGAGAACGACCGCCAGGTGACCGGGATCATCTCGGTCGTGGCGTTGAGCTTCATGGTGCAGGAGCCCAGCGCGATCATCGACTGGTCGAGCGCGATGTCCTTCACCTGCAAGTGCCGGAGATAGCGCAGCATCTCGGTTTCCGAGTGATACATCGAGAACACCGGATGGGTGAGATAGCTGGACGTGCGGCGCAACGGCTCGGGGATGTTGTCCTTCACCTGGCGGTCCACGGCGTCGATCGATATCCGCTCCAGCGCGTCGGTCTTGAACACGCTGAGCAGGCGTTCGAGCTCTTCGCGCCGCACCGACTGGTCGAAGGAGACGCCCAGATGATCGGCGTCGACAAAGCGCAGGTTGATGCGCTGCTCCTTGGCGCGCGCCCACAGCGCATGGGCGCGGCCCGGCGCGGTGACCGTCACCGTGTCGAAGAACGACTTTGTCGGCACCTCATAGCCGAAGCCGGTCACTGCGGCGGCGAAGATCTGCGCCATGCGGTGGGTGCGCTCGGCCATCTTCTGGATGCCCTTGGGGCCGTTGTAGACGGCGAACATCGAGGCGATCACGGCCAGCAGCACCTGCGCGGTGCAGATATTGCTGGTCGCCTTCTCGCGGCGGATGTGCTGCTCGCGGGTCTGCAGCGCCATGCGCAGCGCCCGGTGGCCCTCGGCATCGACCGACACGCCGATCACCCGGCCCGGCATGGCGCGCTTGTATTCGTCCCGTGTTGCGAAGAAGGCGGCATGCGGCCCGCCATAGCCCATCGGCACGCCGAAGCGCTGGGCCGAACCGATGGCGAGGTCGGCGCCAAGCTCGCCGGGCGGCGTCAGCAGCGCCAGCGCCAGAAGGTCGGTGGCCATGATGGCCAGCGCGCCCGCGCCGTGCAGCTTCGAGATCAGGCCGCGCCAGTCGCGCACCTCTCCCGAAGAACCGGGATAGGAGAACAGCGCGGCAAACACCGACTCAGGTTTCAGATCAGTGGCGGGATCGCCGATCACCAGATCGTAGCCGAAGGCCCTGGCGCGGGTGGCGATCACGCCGATGGTCTGCGGGTGGGTGTCGCGGTCGACGAAGAAGGTGTTGGAGCTGGTCTTCACCACGCGCCGCGCCATGGCCATGGCCTCGGCGGCCGCCGTGCCCTCGTCGAGCAGCGAGGCATTGGCGATTTCCAGCCCGGTCATGTCGATGACCATCTGCTGGAAATTGAGCAGCGCCTCGAGGCGGCCCTGGCTCACCTCCGCCTGGTAGGGCGTGTAGGCGGTGTACCAGCCGGGATTTTCGAGAATGTTGCGCAGGATCACCTTGGGCGTGACGGTGCCGTAATAGCCCATGCCGATCATCGACACGAACACGTCGTTGCGGTCCGCCATCTTGCGCAGATAGGAGAGCGCGGTGCGCTCCGGCATTGGCTTGCGCAGTTCCAGCGGCCGCTTGGCGCGGATCGGTTCCGGCACCACGCGGGCGATGAAATCCTCAAGCGAAGAGGAACCGAGGCTGCGCAGCATCTCGGCGGTGTCGGCGGGGTCCGGCCCGATGTGGCGGGCGATGAAATTGGCGCCGGGTTCAAGCTCGGCGAAGCTGGGGCGGTGGGTCATGTCAGGTCCTTATCCGCTGATGAACTTGTCGTAGGCGGCCTTGTCCATCAGGCCATCGAGTTCCGAAGGATTGGTGAGCTTCACTTTCATGAACCACGCTTCGCCCTCGGCGGCGCGGTTGACCATCGCGGGGTCGCCCTCCAGATCCTTGTTGACGTCCACGACCTCGCCGGACACCGGGGCATAGACCTCGCTTGCGGCCTTCACGCTTTCAACGACCGCCGCCTGGCCGTGCTGCGTCACCGTCTTGCCGATGGCGGGAAGCTCCACGAACACCACATCGCCCAGCTGCTCCTGCGCGTGGTTGGTGATGCCCACGGTGGCGATGCCGTTCTCGACTTTCACCCACTCGTGGTCCTTGCTGTATTTGACGGTCATGGCGGTCTCCTAGCGTTTGAAGCGGTTGGCAACGAAGGGAAGCGGGACGATCGTGGCGGCAAGCGGCGCTCCACGCACGATCAGGTTGACTTTGGTTCCTGGCGCGGCGGATGCCGGCGTCACATAGCCCATGGCGATGGGGCCGCCGGCGGTGGGGCCGAAACCGCCCGAGGTGACCTTGCCGATCTCCTGGCCTTCCGCATCCGTGATGGGCGCGCCCTCACGCGCCGGGGCGCGGCCCTCGGGCCTGATGCCGACCCGCCGCCGGGGCGGGCCATCGGCGAGTTCCGCCTGGACCCGCGCCGCGCCGGTAAAGCCACCCTCGGTGCGGCGGCGCTTGCCGATCGACCATAGGAGGCCGGCCTCGACCGGCGAGATGGTCTCATCAAGCTCATGGCCATAAAGGCAAAGCCCGGCCTCGAGACGGAGCGAATCGCGCGCCCCCAGCCCTATGGGCTTCACCAGCGGGTCGGCGAGCAGCAGGTTCCATAGCCGCGGCGCATCCGCGCTGGCCACCGAGATTTCGAATCCATCCTCGCCGGTGTAGCCGGAGCGCGAGACTTGGGCGCGGACCGGCCCCAGGGCGGCATCGCGGTAATGCATGAAGGAAAGCCCGCCGATGTCCGGCACATGCTGGGCCAGAACCTCCTCGGCTTTGGGGCCCTGCAGCGCTGCCAGCGCCAGCCCATCGAGCCGCCTGAGGCTGACGCCGCGCGACAGGCGGGCATCGATCCAGTCATAGTCATGTTCATTGCGGCCGGCATTGACCACCACATAGAGCAGCCCGTCCTGGCGGTGGCGGGTGATCATCAGGTCATCGAGCGTGCCGCCGGTTTCCGACAGAAGCTGCGAATAGCGCTGCTGGCCTGGCTTGAGGCCCAGCACATCCGCCGGAACGAGGCGTTCCATGGCCCGGGCCGTGGTCTCGAAATCAGGCCCGGCGATCACGCATTGGCCCATGTGCGAAACATCGAACAGCCCGGCGCTGGCGCGCGTCCAGTTGTGCTCGGCAATGATGCCGGTGGGGTATTGCACCGGCATGTCATAGCCGGCGAAGGGCACCATGCGGGCGCCGAACTTCACATGCTCGGCATGGAGCGGGGTTCGTTTGGGGGTGTCATCGTTCAAAATACCGGTCTCCGGACAAAGCTGGGCCAGACCCGGCGGCTGCCGAATCTGCCCCCTCTGTACGAGACCTGAGAGATTTCGCGGGGCCGTCACTCCGGCACGGGCCCGCTTGGCTCCTTCGGTGAGCGGGCTTCGTTACAAGCCTGCTGCTCTCCAGAGTTCTGACTCACGCCCAGGCGGTACTTTTGCCTGAGAGTTTCCGGGGCGGTTGCTCCTTCGGCGCCGGCTTCAACCGGTCTCTTCCGCGCTGGGCGCTGTGCTGAACTGTTTCGCACACTAGGCCGATCGCGGCCCAAGTCAAGCGGGGCTGACAGAGCGGTTACCAAGCCCTTGTTGACAAGCGCCGCCGCGCCCCGCATCTCTTTCGCATGGCCAAGCCACCTCTCACCATTCTGCTGGCCGCCCCCCGCGGTTTCTGCGCCGGGGTGGTGCGCGCCATTGACATCGTGGAACGCGCGCTCGCCCTGTATGGGGCGCCGGTCTATGTGCGCCATGAGATCGTGCATAACAAATTCGTGGTCGACGATCTCAGGGCCAAGGGTGCCGTTTTCGTCGAGGAGCTCGATGACATTCCGGACGCCAGCCGGCCGGTGGTGTTTTCGGCCCATGGCGTGCCGAAATCGGTGCCGGCCGCGGCCGCCGCCCGCCATATGTTCCAGCTCGACGCGACCTGCCCGCTGGTCACCAAGGTGCATATGGAGGCGCAGCGCCATCATGCCGAGGGTTTTGAGATCATCCTGATCGGCCATCACGGCCACCCCGAGGTGATCGGCACCATGGGCCAGCTGCCCGAGGGTGCGGTGCGCCTGATCGAGACCGTGGAGGACGCCGAGGCGATCGCGGTGCGCGACCCAGCCAAACTTGCCTATATCACCCAGACCACGCTGTCGGTGGATGACACGCAGGATGTGATCGCAGCGCTGCGCCGCCGCTTCCCGGACATCAAGGGCCCCTACAAGGAAGACATCTGCTACGCCACCACCAACCGCCAGGACGCGGTGAAGGCGATTGCGCCGCGCATCGAGCTCTTGCTGGTGGTCGGTGCGCCCAACTCCTCCAATTCGCGGCGGCTCGTTGAAGTGGGTGAGCGATATGGCGCGCCGCGCAGCCTGCTGGTGCAGCGCGCCGGCGATCTCGACTGGCCGTCGCTTCAGGGCCTGTCGGTGATCGGCGTCACCGCCGGGGCCTCGGCGCCGGAGCTCCTCGTCAATGAAATCGTCGATGCCTTCCGCGCCCATTACAGCGTGACGGTGGAAACCGTGACGCTGCGCGAGGAGAACGTCGCCTTCAAGCTGCCGCGCGAATTGCGCGATGCGCCAGCCCAGGCATGAGCGCACAGAAGGTCGTCGTGCATACCGATGGCGCCTGTTCCGGCAACCCTGGCCCGGGCGGCTGGGGCGCCATCCTTGATTATAACGGCACGCGCAAAGAGCTTTCAGGCGGCGAAGCCGAGACCACCAACAACCGCATGGAGCTGATGGCCGCCATCATGGCGCTCGAGGCGCTGACCCGGCCCTGCGCGGTGGCGATGCATGTCGATTCGAGCTATGTGAAGGACGGCATCACCAAATGGATTCACGGCTGGAAGAAGAACGGCTGGAAAACCGCCGACAGGAAGCCCGTGAAAAATGTCGAGCTCTGGCAGCGGCTGGACGCGGCGCTGGCCCGTCACCAGGTGTCATGGCACTGGGTGAAGGGCCATGCCGGCCACGACGACAACGAGCGCGCCGACGAGCTGGCCCGCGAAGGCATGGCGCCGTTCAGGCGGAATAGCCGCACTTGAACGTCCAGCACGACAGACGGTAGCTGCGCACGGTCAGGCATACTTCCCGTGGCAGTGCTTGTAGCGCTTGCCGGAGCCGCAGGGGCAGGGGTCGTTACGGCCGACCTTGCCCCAGCTCTTGGGGTCCTTCGGGTCGGGGCCCGGCTTCTGTACCGCCATCATTGTGCTGGCCAGCGCCGAGAGTTCGTCCTCGCCGGTCACCGGATCAATGTGGTGAGCCTCCATCTGCGGCAGCTCGTCTTCATCCGGCAGCTCGGTCAGTTCCGAGGCATCGCGCATCTGCACCTCGACGCGCATCACCTGCGCGGTCACGTTCTCGCGCAGCTTGTTCACCATGCTCTCGAAGAGATTATAGCCCTCGGTCTTGTATTCGTTGAGCGGGTCGCGCTGCGCATAACCGCGAAGATGGATCACCTGGCGCAGCTGCTCGACCGTGATGATGTGGTCACGCCACAGCTGGTCAAGAGTTCGCAGGAGGAAGGTCTTCTCCACCTGGCCCATGATCTCCGGCCCGTATTTGGCGCGCTTTTCCGCATAGTGCTTGTCGGCCGCCTGTTCCACGCGCTCGAGGATTTCCTCCTCGGCGATGCCTTCTTCCCTGGCCCAGTCTTCGACCGGGAAATCAAGGCCCAGAACCTCCTGCAGCCGCTCACGCAAGGCCGCGGCATCCCACTGCTCGGCATAGGAGCCCGGCGGAATATGCTTCTTGACCAGATCGTCGACGGTCGTCTTGCGCATGTCGTCGATGGTCTCCGACACCTCCTCGCCCTTCATGATGCCGATGCGCTGGTCGAAGATCACCTTGCGCTGGTCGTTCATCACATTGTCGAACTTGAGCAGGTTCTTGCGGATGTCGAAGTTGCGCGCCTCGACCTTCTGCTGGGCCTTCTCCAGCGCCTTGTTGATCCACGGATGCACGATCGCCTCGCCCTCCTTGAGGCCGCTGATCGTCAGCATGGTGTTCAGCCGCTCGGAACCGAAGATCCGCATCAGATCGTCTTCGAGCGAGAGATAGAACAGCGAGCGTCCGGGGTCGCCCTGGCGGCCGGAGCGGCCGCGCAGCTGGTTATCGATGCGGCGGCTTTCGTGGCGCTCGGTGCCGATCACAAAGAGCCCGCCCGCGTCCAGCACCTTCTGTTTGTCGGTTTCGGTCTCCTCGCGGATCGCCCGGATGCGGGCCTCGCGCTCTGGCCCGTCCGGAACGCCGGCGAGTTCAACCGCGATCCGCATGTCCGGATTGCCGCCCAGCTTGATGTCGGTGCCGCGGCCGGCCATGTTGGTGGCGATGGTCACGGCGCCGGCGGCGCCCGCTTGCGCCACGATCGCCGCTTCCTGCTCGTGGTAGCGGGCATTGAGCACGCTGTGCGGGATGCCTTTTGCCTTGAGCAGCGAGGACAGCACTTCCGACTTTTCAATCGACGTAGTGCCGACGAGCACCGGCTGGGCCCGGCCGCGGGCCTCCTCGATGGTTTCGATGATGGCCGCGTATTTTTCCTTCGCGGTGCGGTAGACCTGGTCATCCTCGTCCTTGCGCGCCACCGGCACGTTGGTGGGAATGTCGAGCACCTCGAGCTTGTAGATGTCCATGAACTCCTCGGCCTCGGTGGCCGCCGTGCCGGTCATGCCGGCCAGCTTGGCGTAGAGGCGGAAATAGTTCTGGAAGGTGATCGAGGCGAGGGTCACGTTCTCCGGCTGGATCGCCACATGCTCCTTCGCCTCGAGCGCCTGGTGCAGGCCTTCCGAGTAGCGCCGCCCCGGCATCATGCGGCCGGTGAACTCGTCGATGATGACGACCTGCCCGTCCTTGACGATATAGTCCTTGTCGCGCTGGAAGAGCTTGTGCGCCCGGAGCGCCTGCTGCACATGATGCACGATGGTGACGTTCTCGGCGTCATAAAGGTTGGTGCCGCGCAGCAGCCCGGCGCCGCCCAGCACCTGCTCCAGATGCTCGTTGCCCTTTTCGGTGAGGGTCACCGAACGCTGCTTTTCGTCGAGTTCAAAGTCCTCCGGCGTCAGCGCCGGTATGTACTGGTTCACGGCATTGTAGAGGTCGGACTTGTCGTCCACCGGCCCTGAGATGATGAGCGGCGTGCGCGCCTCGTCGATCAGTATCGAGTCCACCTCGTCGACGATCGCGTAATTGTGGCCGCGCTGCACCATCTCGGCCAGATGATACTTCATGTTATCGCGCAGATAGTCGAAGCCCAGCTCATTGTTGGTGGCATAGGTGACGTCGGAGCCATAGGCCTGGCGGCGCTGCTCGTCGCTGAGCCCGTGCACAATCACGCCGGTCTTCAAGCCCAGGAAGGAATAGATCTGACCCATCCAGGCGGCGTCGCGGCGGGCCAGATAGTCGTTGACGGTCACCACATGCACGCCTTTGCCGGCGAGCGCGTTGAGATAGACGGGAAGGGTGGCGACCAGGGTCTTGCCTTCACCGGTCTTCATTTCGGCGATGCGGCCCTCATGCAGCACCATGCCGCCGATCAGCTGCACATCGAAATGGCGCTGGCCCAGCGTTCGCTTGGCTGCCTCGCGCACCGTGGCGAAGGCCGGCACCAGGAGATCGTCAAGGTCCTTGCCGCCCGCCACTTCGTTCCGGAACAGATCCGTACGCGCCCGCAGTGCCTCGTCGGAAAGGCCTTCCAGTTCAGGCTCCAGCGCGTTGATGGCGTCGACGCGGCTGCGGTACTTGGAAATCCGGCGGTCGTTGCTGGAGCCAAAAATCTTTGCGGCGAGGCCGCGCAATCCGAGCATTGATTCGTTCCTTCAGGCGCAGGCCGGAGAAGCCTCCGGTCGAGGCGCGTTCTAATCAGTTTGCCGCGCCGGAGCAACGCGCAGACGAAATCATTTTCCGGGCAACAGGCAAATGGTTTCCCGGCCACGGCTTTTCAATGTGTGGCCAATGCGCAACAGAGGCGCCAAACTGTGGAAGGCCCACTTGCAACCTGATCATGCCCGGATCAAAGTGATTTTTCAATGTGATCGCCCGGCGGGCGGAGCAAAAGGCTTATTCTTGCCTTGTTTCGAGGACAATGAGCAAGCCCGAAGCCTGTGGGAGCCAGGGCGGGGCAAAGGCTCTGGAACGATGGAATTCATGTCAGTTTCTCGAATGATTTTAAAGAGTTGCGTTGCGACAGCAATACTCGGCCTGGCGCTGTCTGTGCCTGTCATGGCGCAGGAAGAAGAGGCCGCCGGCAAGGAAGACAAGGTTGTGGCCATCGTCAATGGTCATGAGATACGGGTCTCCGAAGTCCAGATGGCCACCGAAGACATTATCGGCCAGCTGCCCAACCTGCCGCCGAAGGTGCGCTTTCCCTATGTTGTCGAATATCTGATCGAGCGCCACTTGCTGGCCCAGTATGCGGTGAAGGAAGGGATTGCCGACACTGAGGAATACAAGCGCCGCCTGGCGCTTTACCAGGCCAAGGCGCTGCGCGACGCTTACTTCTTCCAGAAAATCAGGCCGATGGTGACGGAAGAGGAGATCCGCAAGGTTTATGACGAAGAGGCGGCGAAACTGCAGCAAACCGAGCGCATCCGCGCCCGGGTGATCCAGGTCGCCACCGAGCAGGAGGCCAATGACATCCTGAACCGCCTTGCCAAAGGCGAAACCTTCGAGGATCTGGCAAAGAAATATAGCCTCGACGGGTCGAAGGAAGCGGGCGGCGATCTGGGCTATTTTACCGCCGAAGACATGGTGCCGGAATTCTCCAAGGCCGCCTTCGCGCTGAAGCTGGGCGAGGTTTCGCCGCCGGTGAAGACCGACCTGGGCTGGTACATCATCCGTGTTGACGACCGCAAACAGGGCGTGGCGCAGCCTTATGATCAGGTGAAGCCGGCGATCCGCAACGTCCTGCTGCGCCGCAAGGTTGGCGATGTGATGGAGAAGCTGCGTGCGGCCTCCAAGGTCGAAATTGTCGATCCTGATCTGAAGACGTATGCCGAAGAGGCCGCCAAGGCCGCCAAGACTTTCCAGGAAAAACAGCAGAAGACGCTCGACCAGTCCGACGGCTCTGTTATGGATGGGTCCGGCGGCGGCGCCGCGGGCGATGGCAAGGGCGACCTGCAGCTTCCCGCACAGTAACAAAGCAGGGCACACCGGACGGGCGGAGGGGTCAGATCATGGCACATCGGGTATCGCCCTTGGCGCCGCAAGCGTTTCCCGAACTGCCGCCGGTGGGTGGCGTCGCGCTGGCGGCGGCCGAGACCGGCATCCGCTACAAGAACCGGCCGGACGTGCTGCTGGCGGTGATGCCGCCGGGCACCACGGTCGCCGGAACCTTCACCCGCTCCAAGTCGCGCTCCGCGCCCGTTGACTGGTGCGCGGCGCATCTCTGGGGCGGCACGGCGCGGGCGGTGGTGATCAACGCCGGAAACGCCAACGCCTTCACCGGCAAGGCTGGCGTTGCAACGGTAACGGCCGTTGCGAAGGCGGCAGCCAAGCTCCTCTCCTGCAAGCCCGGCGAAATCTTCCAGGCCTCGACAGGCGTGATCGGCGAACCGCTGGATCCGTCCTTCATCACCGGGGCGCTGCCGCAGCTTGCCGCCGAGGCCGGGGCGGACCGCTGGGCGATGGCTGCCCGTGCCATCATGACCACCGACACATTTCCAAAGGTGGCGACCGCCAGGGTGAAACTGGGTGGCAAGACGGTCACCATCAACGGCATCGCCAAGGGCTCCGGCATGATTGCGCCGGACATGGCGACGATGCTCTCGTTCATCTTCACCGACGCGGCGCTGCCGCATCGCATTCTGCAGAAGCTGCTGTCGCAGGCCGTGGACCGGAGTTTCAATTGCGTCACCGTCGACGGCGATACCTCGACCTCGGATACGGTGCTGATGTTCGCCACCGGGGCGGCCGGCGGCGCTCTCACGGGCTTGCGCGGCGCCGCCGATCCGCGGCTTCAACCCTTCGCCAGGGCGCTCGATGCCCTGTGCCTGGACCTCGCCCAGCAGGTGGCGCGGGACGGCGAGGGCGCCGAGAAGCTGATCGAAATCGCCGTCACCGGCGCCGAGAATGACAAGGCGGCGCACCGCATCGCCATGACCATCGCCAACTCGCCGCTGGTCAAAACGGCGGTGGCCGGCGAGGACGCCAATTGGGGCCGGGTGGTCATGGCCATCGGCAAGGCTGGCGAGAAAGCCATCCGCGACCGTCTGAGGATCAGGATCGGCGGCGTCACCGTGGCGCGCAATGGCATGCGCGATCCCAGCTACCGCGAGGCGGACATCATGCCGCACATAAAGGGCCGCCACGTGGTGATCGAGGCCGATGTTGGCGTCGGCAAGGGCAAGGCCCGGGTGTGGACCTGCGATCTCACCCACCGCTACATCGATATCAACGGCTCCTACCGCAGCTGAGCTGTGGGCGGTGAGTTGAACTTGCGGTTCTACTTCTCACGGCCCCTATGTCTTCTCCCGCTTGCGGGAGAAGACGGGGACCCATTGCGAAGCAATGGGGCAGAGGAGGGGACACTTCTCCTGCTGCCTCCCGGCGCCCGCACCTCCCCCCACATCCTGGGGGCCCCATCCTCTC
>NZ_JBJTER010000196.1:0-7898 GCF_046093005.1 Aestuariivirga sp. | reverse complement strand
TCTCCCCATTCATGGGGAGAGGGTTGGGGCCCGCGCCGCAGGCGTGGGAGGGTGAGGGGGGCACTATAGTTGATCCTAAGCCTGCCGCTTGCCGATTTCAGTCATCCAGCTGCCGCTGCCGCCATCACGGCGCTTTGGCTTCTGCTGGCCGCTGCCGCCGCCACTGTGGTTGCGGTTCGGGTTCTGGCCGCGGTGATGCGGTTTCTTGGCCGGGCGCTTGTCCTTGCCCATCGGGGTCCAGCCGAAGTTCGGCGCCAGTTGTGGCACGCCTTTCAGGCCCAGCGCATGCTCGGTGACCGGCACCTGCTGGCGGATGGTCTTCTCGATGTCGCGCAGCAACGGCCGCTCTTCCGGCGTGCAGAAGGCAATTGCTGATCCGCCAGCTCCGGCGCGGGCGGTGCGGCCGATGCGGTGCACATAGGATTCCGGCACGTGCGGCAGGTCATAGTTGACGACATGCGACACCGCCTCGACGTCGATGCCGCGCGCCGCGATGTCGGTCGCCACCAGAACCAGGATCTTGCCCGCCTTGAAGCCGGCCAGCGCCCGCTCGCGGTTGCTCTGGCTCTTGTTGCCATGGATGGCCGCTGCCGTGAAACCCGCCGCCGAAAGCTGCTTCATGACCTTGTCGGCGCCGTGCTTGGTGCGGGTGAACACGAGCGTCCGCGTCATGTTGTTGTCCTTGAGGAGCTCGGCCAGCAGCTTCACCTTGTTGGCCGGGTCGACATGGATCACGCACTGGTTGACGCGCTCGGCGGTGGTGGCCACCGGGGCCACTTCCACTTTCACGGGATCGGTCAGCAGCGCATCGGCAAGCCCGGCGATCTCCTTCGGCATGGTGGCCGAGAAGAACAGGTTCTGCCGCTTTTGCGGCAACATGCCGGTGATCTTGCGGATGGCGTGGATGAAGCCGAGGTCCAGCATCTGGTCCACTTCGTCGAGAACGAAGATCTCGACCTTGGCCAGCGTCAGGGCGCGGCGCTCGATGAGGTCCACGAGGCGGCCCGGCGTGGCCACCACGATATCGACGCCGCCGCGCAGGATGTCGATCTGCTTGTTGAGCGACACGCCGCCGAACACGACGGCGCGCGAGAGCTTCATGAACTTGCCATAGGCCCGGAAGCTGTCGCCGATCTGGGCGGCGAGCTCACGCGTCGGCGACAGGATCAGCGCCCGGCAGGTGCCGCGCGCCGGCCGTTCGGCCGAGGCAGACAGACGCTGCAAAATCGGCAGCGCGAAAGCCGCCGTCTTGCCGGTGCCGGTCTGGGCGATGCCCAGCAGGTCCTTGCCGTCGAGCAGGCTCGGAATGGCACGGGCCTGGATGGGGGTGGGGCTCTCATAGCCTTCCGCGGCAAGCGCGCGGAGCAACGGTTCGGAGAGCTGAAGATCGGAAAACTGAGTCAATTGTTTCTTCTTTCAAAATCGGAACGATGGTGGGCAGCGCAAGCCATGTCCGACATGACCCAGGCGCGGATGATCCGCGCAAGGCCGGGCAGGCGCTGAAACCTACCCACGTGAAAGGTATGTTCGGGGAGACGCTGGTTGAGGCCGGAACGGCGCCACATTGGCGGGCGCCTCACGTATTCCTTGAGTCGGCCTTCAGCGTCGAACAGGCATATGGGGGTTCTGTTCCCGAATGTCAAAGCATTGTTTCGGCAATCAGCCCAGGAAGCCGCTGCATCGCCTGAAAGACCTGGGCAGCGCCGGCGGCGCGCAGCCTTTCCGCCTGTTGCTCCGGGTGCGGATGGGTTCCGGTGAAGCCCAGCACATGGCAACCCGCCAGATGTGCCGCCGTCACACCGGTTACCGAATCCTCAATGACGATGCAGTTCCGTGGCGGCTGGCCTGCCCGCCGTGCGGCTTCGATGAACACATCGGGCTCTGGCTTGCCGCGCGCCACATGCTCGAAGGTGACGATCCGGTCATCGAAGAATTGCCGAAGCCCGGTGATGCGCAGCGCCGCCGCGACGCGGGCAGCGGGCGAGTTGGAGGCGATGCTGAACCGCCCGGGGCTCAGCGCCGCCAGCGCCGACGCGACACCCTCCACCGCCTTGAGTTCGGCCTCGTAGAGTTCCAGCAGCCGCTTGTCCTTGCGCGCCGAAGCATCGGCGGGAAAGGAAACGCCATGCTCGGCCGTCATCTCGTCCAGCATGGCGGCGAAGGTCTTGCCCACGAAGCGGCTATGCGCCTCCTCTTCGCTCATGACGATGCCGCTCTGCGCGAGAATCTCCACATCGGCGCGCATCGACAGTGGTTCCGAATCGACCAGCACGCCGTCGCAATCGAAGATCAGATGCGCCAAGGCGTCAGCTCTTCCGTCCGGCGCTGAGCTTGGCATAGGCGAAGCCCGCCGCGATGCCGGCAATGACGAAAATCACGAAAGCCAGCGCCGCATTGCCAAAGGTTCCAAATGGCCCAAACAGGAAGGCAAGCATCGCCAGGGCAATGCCGGCAAGCGTGATCAAGAGCTGTACGATCTGAGGGGATGTCATGACAATGATTTCTATTGCAGCTCCCATAGTCGTCCTTCAGACTGAGGGCAACCGCCCAGTGCAGGAACCGGCCTGATTGGGTACATTGAGATTTGTTCATATCTCCCTTACTGCGACCTCCTGCAAACAGGGATCCGGCATGGTGGCTGCGCGGATGCCGATCCATGGTGTCGATACAAAGTGACGAAGGCTGTAATCCCCGCCCATTAGCCAAGGTACAGCTCCAAAATGGAGAACAGAAAAAACGGGCGGATCAAAGCAAGATGCACTAGGGCTGCTTCATGCCGGAGCTTCCAGAAGTCGAAACCGTGATGCGCGGGCTGAAACCGGTGCTCGAGGGCCGGGCTATCGCCGGCGTGGCGCTGCGTCGGGAAGGCCTCCGGTTTCCGTTTCCGGAGGGCTTTGCCAAGAGGCTGGAAGGCCGCCGGGTGACCGGCCTGTGGCGGCGGGCGAAGTGTATCCTCGCCGGGCTTGATTCGGGCGATGTGCTGCTGGTTCACCTCGGCATGACCGGGCGCTTCACGGTGTTCTCGGCGGCCGGCCGCCGGAACCTCGGCGAATTCTATTTCGAGGCCACGGCGGGCGAGGCCGGCGAGGGCCCGCATGATCACGTGGTGCTGACGCTGGATGACCGGACGCGCGTCGTCTACACCGACCCGCGCCGCTTCGGCATCATGGACCTGTTCCCCGAATCGCAGGCGGCGGACCACAAGCTGTTGCGCGGCATTGGGCCGGAGCCGCTGGGCAATGCCTTCGATGCCGGCTACCTGGCCGCCCGGCTCAGCGGAAAGGCAGCGCCGCTGAAGGCAGCCTTGCTCGATCAGCGTGTCGTGGCGGGGCTCGGCAACATCTATGTCTGCGAGGCGCTGTTCCGGGCCGGGCTCTCGCCGCGGCGCAAGGCGAAAACCCTGGTGAAAAAACGCGGCGACGACCCGCGGCTGGCGGCTCTGGTGGGCCACATCCGCGCGGTGCTGGCGGAGGCGATCGCCGCCGGCGGCTCGACGCTGCAGGATTTCGCCCATACCGACGGGGCGGAAGGCCAGTTCCAGCAGCGCTTCCAGGTCTATGACCGCGAAGGCCAGCCCTGCCTCAGCTGCGGGGCAGACATCAGGAGGCTTGTGCAGGCGGGCCGTTCCACCTTTTATTGCCGCAACTGCCAGACATAGGGTGCATCATGGCCTATCAGAACATCATCGTCGAAAGCCGGGGCAATGTCGGGCTCGTGACGCTCAACCGCCCGCAGGCGCTGAACGCGCTGAACGAGGCGCTGATCGCCGAGCTGAACGAGGCGCTCGCTGCGTTCGAGGCCGATGAAGCGATCGGCTGCACGGTGATCACCGGCAGCGAAAAGGCCTTCGCCGCCGGGGCGGATGTGAAGGAAATGGCCGAGAAGACCTATGTCGAGGCCTATCTCGCCCGGTTCCTCGAGGGCTGGACCAGGCTCTCCGAAACGCGCAAGCCGGTGATCGCCGCGGTCTCCGGCTTCTGTCTGGGCGGCGGGCTGGAACTTGCGATGATGTGCGACATGATCATCGCCGCCGAGACGGCGCGCTTCGCGCTACCGGAGATCACCCTCGGCATCATGCCGGGCGCAGGCGGCACCCAGCGCCTGCCGCGCGCCATCGGCAAGGCCAAGGCGATGGACCTGATCCTCACCGGCCGGATGATGGACGCCGCCGAGGCCGAGCGCTCAGGCCCCGTCGCCCGGGTGGTGGCGCCCGACAGGCTTCTGGAAGAGGCGCTGGCGGCGGCGGGCAAGATCGCGTCCTATTCCCGGCCGATCGTCATGATGGCCAAGGAAACCGTGAACCGGGCGCAGGAGACGTCGCTCGCCGAGGGATCGCGCTTCGAGCGCCGGCTGTTCCTCTCGATGTTCGCCACCGAGGACCAGAAGGAAGGCATGAAGGCCTTCATCGAGAAGCGCAAGCCGGAGTTCCGGCACCGCTAGGAGCAGGCCAGCCTCGCAGCGGCGAAAAAACACTACTCGCCGCCCCCGGAATATGCCAGAAACCCGCCGGATTTTGATGGAGTTGTCATGACGGCGGGCGGAAACAAGCTGCTTCTCGAACATTACCGCACCATGCGGCGGATCCGGACCTTCGAGGAACGGGTGAACGAACTGTTCGTGCGCGGGCAATCGGCGGGCTCGATGCTGCACATGTCGATCGGCGAGGAAGCGGTGGCGGGCGTCTGCCGGGCCATGGAGGCGGGCGACAGCTTCACCACCCATCACCGCGGCCACGGCATCTTCATCGCGCGCGGGGCGGACCCCAAGCGCATGATGAGCGAGATCGCCGGCAAGGCGGATGGCTATTGTTCCGGCAAGGGCGGCTCCATGCATATCGCAGACATGGCGCTGGGGGCGCTCGGCGCCAATGCCATCGTCGGCGGCGGCATCCCGCATGTGGTGGGGGCAGGATTGTCCTACCGCAACCGCAAGCTGCCGCATGTGTCGGTCGCCTTCTTCGGTGACGGCGCCTCGCAGCAGGGCATCCTGTTCGAGGCGATGAACATGGCGGCGCTGTGGAGCCTGCCGGTGGTGTTCTGCTGCATCAACAACCAGTATGGCATGGGCACCCGCATCGACCGCGCCTCGGCCAACCCCAACCTGCATGAGCGCGCCATCGCCTGCGGCCTCAACGGCATGGTGGCGGATGGCAGCGACGTGGAAGCGGTGCATGAGGCGGCCGAGCGCATTCTGACCGCGGCGCGCAATGGCAAGCCGGGCTTCCTCACGCTCGAATGCTACCGGTTCTTCGGCCACGCCCGGCTCGACAAGAGCCCCTACCGCGAGGAGGCCGAGGAACTTCAGGGCCGCACCCGCGACGCGCTGGCCAATGCGCGGGAGAAGCTGCTGGCCCGCGGCACCGCCGACGCGGCGGCGCTGACAGCGCTTGACCGCGAGGCCGAAGCGGAAATGAACGCCGCCGTCGAGCATGCGATTGCGGCGGCGGCGCCCGCCGACGACTCGATGTTCCGCGACGTGTTCGCCAGGGGCGAACCGGAGCCCAGGCCGCTGCGCCAGCATTTGTCGATGATACTGGGAGAAGCGCACTGATGGCCGCCGTCGAAACCACCTACCGCGAGGCGCTGCGCCAGGCGCTCATCGATTCGATGACCGCCGATCCGTCGATCTTTGTGATGGGCGAGGAAGTGGGCCGCTATGGCGGCGCCTATGGCGTCACCAAGGGCCTGCTCGAGATGTTCGGCGAACACCGGGTGATCGATACGCCGATCGCCGAGGCGGGAATCGTCGGCGCCGCGGTGGGCGCCGCCATGACCGGCTCACGCCCCGTGGCCGAGCTCATGTATATCGATTTTGCCGGCCTCACCATGGACCAAGTGGCCAACCAGGCCGCCAAGAGCCGTTACATGTTCGGCGGCCAGATCGGTGTTCCGATGGTGCTGCGCATGCAGGGCGGAACCGGGCGCTCGGGTGCTGCCCAGCATTCGCAATCGCTCGAATCCTGGTTCACCCATATTCCGGGCCTGCGCGTCGTCATGCCGGCCACCGTCAACGACGCCTATCACCTGCTGCGCATGGCGCTCACCTGCCCCGACCCGGTGATGTTCATCGAGCACAAGGGGCTCTATGTGCGCAAAGGCGAGATGGACCCGGACAAGCCCGACGGCGCCTGGGGCAAGTCGCTGGTCCGCCGCGAGGGAAGTGATGTCACCATCGTCACCTATTCCAAGATGCTGTTTGAATCGCTGGCCGCGGCCGAGACGCTGGCCCAGTCCGGCGTTTCGGCGGAAGTCGTCGATGTGCGCTGCCTCAATCCGCTCGATGACGCGACCTTCATCGCCTCGGTGATGAAGACCGGCCGCGCCATGGTGGTGACCGAATCGGTGCTGACCTCGGGCTTCGCGGCTGAACTTTCGGCGCGCATTTCGGAGCGCTGCTTCGATTATCTCGAAGAGCCGGTGCTGCGGGTGGCCGGCGAGGATATTCCGATTCCGGTGTCGCCAGGGCTTGAGCGCGGCGCCGTGCCGACGCCGCAGCTGATTTCGGAAACCGCACTCTGGCTGGTCAAGAGGGTTGCCCCGTCATGGGCCGCGTGATCGAGATGCCGCTCCCCCGGCTGGGGGAGACCATGGAGGAAGGCCGCATCGGGGTGATCCTCAAGAAGCCGGGCGAGGCCTTCCGGCGCGGCGAAACGCTGCTCGAAGTGGAAAGCGACAAGACCACCGTCGAAGTGCCGGCACTGCAGGACGGCGTCATCGTCGAATGGCTGGTGGCCAGTGACCAGATGGTGGCGGTGGAAAGCGCCATCGCCCGGATCGAAATCGAGGGTGAGGCGGTGGCGGAAGCAAAACGGCCCGCCGCCGCCGCTGCTCCGGCGGTTGCTGTGGTAACGCCAGCCATCCAGCGCACGCCGCGCGTGGCGGGATCGCGGCCGCGCGCTTCGACCGCGGCGCGGGTGGCGGCCCGCCGGGCGGGGATTGACCTTTCGGGGCTGCGCGGCACCGGGCGCAACGGCCGGGTGACCCGCGCCGATGTGGCGGAGGCCCGCCGCCCGCTGCGCGCCACCTATCATGCGGAAACCCCTCTTGGCCGGATCTTCTTCCGTGAATGGCCCGCGCAGGGCCAGCAACAGGGCCTGGTTCTGCTGCTGCATGGACTGTTCGCCGATTCGCAGAGCTTCACCACGCTGGGGCGCAAGCTGGCGGCCAGGGGATACCGGGTGATGGCGGCGGACCTGCCCGGCCATGGCGCGACCGAATCGTCCGCCACCGCAGCAGACGCGATGGCCGCGGCCATCCGCGCGGCGCTGCCGCCGGTCAATCTCCACATACTCGGCCATTCCTTTGGCGCGGTGGTGGCCGCACAGTTGCTCGACCGGGCGCTGTCGCTCACCCTGCTGGCGCCGGCGGGCTGCGGCGAGGAGATCAATGGCGCGTTCATCGCCGCCATGCTGGCGGGCGGCATCGATCGCGCCGCCGGCTTTCTGGGCGAGACCATCCAGGCTGAATCCCAGGCTGCGCTGGCTGGTCAGATCGCTGAAAACGGCACGCAGCTCCGCACCATCGCCGGCGAGCTGGCGGAGGACGGCCAGCAGAAGCTGTCGATCCTCGCCGCGCTCGGCAAGGTGGTCGTGCCAGTGCGCGCGGTGTTCATGCGCGACGACCAGGTGATCCCGGCCCGGCATGCGCTCAACATGCCGTTCAACGTGGCGGTACATGTGCTGGAAGGTGCGGGTCACCTGCCGCATTGGCGAAACCCTGATGCCATCGCCGGGCTGATCGCCGCCGGCTGAGCGGAGCTGTTAGAGCGGCACCCTATCTGAATGAATCTTTTTGGGATTCCCAAATCAGCGAGAAAATGATTCACACTGTCTGCCGGGTTTGGAGGCCGGCAGTCATGTCGAAAGCGCTGTCACTCGATCTCAGGGTCCGGGTCCTGGC
>NZ_JBJTER010000195.1:0-36207 GCF_046093005.1 Aestuariivirga sp. | reverse complement strand
GAAGTGGCGGTCCTTGCCCTCCAGCGACTGGCCGGGCATCAGGATGTTTTCATATTCCCAGACCTGGTTGTGGCCGGCCACGATCAGCCGCTGGTCATCCGCCCACAGGCCCATGGCGCGGCCCATGATGATTTCAAGAATGGCCAGCCGCCCCTGGGCATCGACGCCGACCAGATAGACGCGGCCCGATTGATAGGAGCTGAAGGCGAGGCTAAGATTCTGGGTCACCATCCAGGACGCGAAACCGCGGGTGAGGGAAAGCTTGTCAGCGGTGATCGGCCGCTGGGCTGGCGGTACGTCCGCCGCGGGGGCATAAACCAAGATTTTGACCCTTCAGTTGGGGAGTGACACCGCTTCATGACTCACCCGGGCAGGTCTTGGCAAGACCCGGCAGGCTGCGGCGGCCCGGACCGTCCCCTGCGGGGCGCTGCTTTCCGCGATGCCGGGACATGCCGTCGCGCGGAATGTCGTTCGAACGGCGCACCGCCACAACCGGGCAGACGCTGGAACTCCGGTGGGCGGCTTGCGTGACGTTTCTGCCAGATATGCGGCGCGACAATCGCGGCTCGACTGGCAAGACGATGGAACAGCCGAGGCGGAGGATGGCGTAACGGCTCAGGGCCGCGCCTGGGTTTTGAAGAAGGACCACACCTTCTCCGCTCCATCGAAGGACTGGATTGGCGTATTGCCGCGCCCGGACGGTGCGATACCGGGCCACCCGTGGCCCGCGGCCGAATCCACCACCGAGATGGTCACGGCGCCGTCCCGGGTTGCTGCATAGGTCTGGGTTCTCACCGTGCCCCGGACCGAGGTCACCGGCTTTCTGGCCGAACGGTTTGCCTTCGCCCAGAAGGACACCGTTGCCGAAAGCGACTTGTAAGGCGCGGCCTGTGCCTGCCTGACCAGTGGGTTACGGCTCATGCCGCCCTTGATCGGCACTTCCTCATCCTTGGCGCCATTGATCATCATGATCGGCACGGGCACGGACGGCTTGCGACCGAAACTGAACATGGCGCCGACCACCGGCGCAACCGCGGCAAGCTTTGCCGGCCTCTGTACCGCATAGACAAAGACCATCATGCCGCCGTTGGAACCGCCGGTCATGTAGATCCGCCTGGGGTCGGCGCCGTACTGCTGAATCAACCGGTCAATCAGCGCGTCGAAAAAGGCGACGTCATCGGCCGTGGCCACCTGATCGCGCATCAGGTAGCCGGTGTTCCAGGCATGGAAGCCCTGGGCGCCATACTCCGTGCCTTCAGGATAGACGGCCATAAAACCCTCACGCAGAGCCAGTTGGTCAAAGCCGGTGCGCGCCTGCTGCGCTTCCGCGCTGCCGCGCCCGCCGTGAAGCACCAGCACCACGGGGCGGATTTCGCCGGCTGGCGGCTCATTGACCACGATGGCCCGGCGCTCGGTGTTTCCCACTGTCAGCGTGAGGTCCAGAGCCTGGGCCTCGGTGGCGGCCAGCCCTCCGAGCAGGGCAACAGCAAACAACGCCTTGAAAAACCTAAGGAAAATGCAGCGATAAAAAGTGGTGGTCATCATCAGTGTTCCTTCACGCAAATCATTGCGAATTATAGCGAGACACCCCGCAACACGCAATCAAAAGCTGTATCTTGAGTTCTCGCGCGATCACTGGACCCCAGGTGTTCCACAGCGGATGAGCGGGCCGATTTTCGCCGTTATCCGCCCGACTGGCGCGCTACGGCGTCTTCAAGGTGTCGAGATAGGCGATGATGGCCGATATGTCGTCGGGCGCGAATTCGAACTCCGGCATCTTCTCATGGCCCGTCACGATGCCTTCCGCGAGGGCTTCTTCCAGCGCCGCCGGATCATATTTCTTGACCACGTCCCGGAATGGCGGCGCCTTGGGCTCGGGCGAAAGACTGTCGGCATCGATGGCGTGGCAGCGGGCGCAGCTGGTCTGCAGCAGTTCAAAACCGCGCGTCGCGGGGTCGCTCGCCGCCTTCTCTCCGGTGCCGAGGCTCATCACAAAAGCTGTCAGCGCCTCGGCCTGCGGTTCCGTCACGTCCCAGTCGGGCATCAGCGGATGGCGCACCGCGAGGCCTTCCATGAAACCGTCGACCAGCTCGTAGCGGTCATAGTTCTTGGCGATCTCGCGGAACGGCGGGGCATCGGTGAGCGGGCTTTCGCCCGAAGCCGCGAGGTTGTGGCAGCGCGCGCAGTTGATTTCCGCCAGGCGCTTGCCTTCGGCGATCAAGGCGGCATCGTCCTGGGCCAGCGCGGGGCCGGCCAGGGCGAGGGTGAACAGCAGGGCGAGAATCGGTCTCATGGTTCGGATTTTACACGCACATAGCTTCCTGGCGCATCCTCGATCGGTTTCAGCTTGCCGCTGCCGGGCTTTGGCGCCTTCACTTTCGGCCCCGACTGCCCGGCAATCCAGCGGCCCCAGTCCGGCCACCAGGAGCCGGGGTGCTCGGCGGCGCCCTTGAGCCAGTCCTCCAGCGTCGCGGCGCCGGTCTCATTGGTCCAGTATTGGTACTTGTTGGCCTCCGGCGGGTTGACGACGCCCGCGATATGCCCCGATCCCGCCACCACCAGGCGGGTCTTGCCGCCGAAATAGCGGCCGAGCCGGAACACCGAGGCAAGCGGGGCGATGTGGTCCTCGCGGGCCGCCAGATTGTAGATGGGCAACTTCACTTTCCGGAGATCGATCCGCACATTGTCGAGCACCATCTTGCCCTGCGAGAGCTTGTTGGCCATGTAACATTCGCGCAGATAGAAAGAGTGCACACCCGCCGGCATGCGCGTCGAATCGGCGTTCCAGTACAGGAGGTCGAAGGGCATCGGCTCGCGGCCCAGCATGTAGTTGTTGACCACATAGGACCAGATCAGGTCGTTGGAGCGCAACAGGTTGAAGGCATCGGCCATCCGGGCGCCGGGCAGATAGCCCTTGTCCTTCATGCGGCCTTCGATCCATTTGACCTGCTCCTCGTCGACATAGACGAGCAGATCGCCGGCTTTCTCGAAATCGACCTGCGTGGTGAAGAAGGTGGCGGAGTTGACCCGGTTGTCGTTCTGCGCCGCCATCCAGCCCAGCGATGCCGCGGTGAGCGTGCCGCCGATGCAATAGCCGATCACATTCACCTTCTCGGCGCCGGTGGCGTCCTGCGCCGCCTGGATCGCCTCGAGGAAGCCTTCGCGCATGTAGTCGGAGAAGCTCTTGCGCGCCTGGCCTTCATCGGCGTTCACCCATGACACGATGAACACCGTGAGACCCTGGTCCACCGCCCATTTCACGAAGGACTTCCGGGCGTTGAGATCGAGAATGTAGAACTTGTTGATCCATGGCGGGAAGATCACCAGCGGGATCGCATGGGTCTCGGCCTGGGTGGGGGCGTATTGAATGAGTTCGAACGTCTCGTTGCGAAACACCACCTTGCCCGGCGTGGTGGCGATGTTGCGGCCGATCTCGAAGGCCGTCATGTCGGTCTGGCGGATGCGCAGCCGTCCGCCGCCCGCCGCCATGTCCTCTTTCAGGTGTTCCAGCCCGTCGATCAGATTGGCGCCGCTGGTGGCGAGCGTGGTGCGCAGCACCTCCGGGTTGGTCAGCGCGAAGTTGGACGGCGACACCGCGTTGGCGATCTGCTCCACATAGAACCTGGCCTTGCGCCTGGTGTGCTCGTCCACGCCCTCGGCGTTCTTTACCATCTCCTGGGCCCAGTTGGCGGAGATGAGGTAGAACTGCTTCAGGAAATCGAAGACCGCGTTTTCCTGCCAGTCCTTGTCCTTGAAGCGCTTGTCGGCGCGTCCGGGCTCGGCCACCGCCGGGGCCGGCTGGCCCAGCACCCGCGCCCAGGCGTTCTGCCAGAGCTGGCCATAGGAATTCCACAGCTGCATCTGGGCGTCCATCAGCTTCTGCGGATCGCTCATATAGGCCTGGGCCACGGCGCCCAGCGTCTTGGTGACCTGCTCCATGGGGGTGAGCTGGGTTTCGGCCTCGCCCAGCACCGGCTGGGGGCGCTCGGCAATCAGCCGGGCGATCTCCGCCGCCTGCTCGAACACCCTGGCCATGTTCTGGGCGAACTGGACCGGGTCGGCGAGTGAATAGGGCGAAGGCTGCGGCGCGTCTGGCATGGCCTGCTCTTGGAGGGCGATTATGGCGAAACTGTAAAGCGCCTTGCGCGAAAGGCCAATCGTTAATCCGCAGGGGGGCGGAGCAAGTGGCCGTCAGGCGGCCAGCAGGCTTTCGAACAGCGGGCGGCAGTCGGTGCGGCCGTGCAGGGGCTCGATCATGTTTTCCGGATGCGGCATCATGCCGATCACCGTGCCCGTCTCGCTCATGATGCCGGCGACATCGTTGGTGGCGCCGTTGGGGTTGGTGTCCTCCACGTAGCGGAACACCACGCGGTTGTCGCCCTCCAGCCGCTTCAGGGTCTCTGCATCACAGATGTAATTCCCTTCGCCATGCGCCACCGGGCAGGACACAACGGCCCCCGCCGCCATGCGGTTGGTGAAGAAGGTGCGGTTGTTCTCGACCCGGAGCCGCACCTGGCGGCAGACGAAGCGGAGACCGGCATTGCGCACCAGGGCGCCCGGCAACAGCCCGGCCTCGGTGATGATCTGGAAACCGTTGCAAACCCCCAGCACCCTGAGGCCCTTCGCGGCCCTGGCGCGGATGTCCTGCATGATGGGCGAGCGCGCCGCGATCGCCCCGCAGCGCAGGTAATCGCCATAGGAGAAGCCGCCGGGCACCACCACGAGATCAACCTTGGGGAGTTCGGTTTCGGCATGCCAGACGGTGACCGGCTTCACGCCGGTCACGCTTTCCAGCGCCAGAGCCATGTCACGCTCGCGGTTGATGCCGGGGAACACGACGACGGCGGATTTCATGTCAGCCCACGTCGATGTGGTAATTCTCGATCACCGTGTTGGCGATCAGCTTCTCGCACATCGCCTTCACCTGTTCGGTGGCTTTCGCGCGGTCGGTCTCGGCGAGTTCGATCTCGAAATACTTGCCCTGGCGCACCTCGCCCACGCCGGCGAAGCCCAGATGGCCCAGTGCCCCGGCGATGGCCTTGCCCTGCGGGTCCAGCACGCCTGATTTCAGGGTGACGGTAACTTTGGCCTTCATCAGTGCAGGTCCGTCTTCACCAGCTTGGGCTTGGAGCGCTCCGGCTTCTCGCCCTCGGCGATGATGCCGAGGCGGCGGGCCACTTCCTGATAGGCCTCGATGAGGCCGCCCATGTCGCGCCGGAAACGGTCCTTGTCGAGCTTGTCCTGGGTCTTGATGTCCCACAGGCGGCAGGAATCCGGGCTGATCTCGTCGGCCAGCACGATCCGCATCATGTCGCCCTCGTAGAGCCTTCCGAACTCGACCTTGAAATCGACGAGCTTGATGCCGATGCCGAGGAACAGCCCCGACAGGAAATCATTGATGCGGATCGCCATGTGCATCATGTCGTCGATTTCCTGGGGCGAGGCCCAGTTGAAGGCCGTGATATGCTCCTCGGAGACCATCGGGTCGCCCAGCTGGTCGTTCTTGAAATAGAATTCGATGATCGAGCGGGGCAGGGGATGGCCCTCCTCGATGCCCAGCCGCTTGGCCAGGGAGCCCGCCGCCACGTTGCGCACCACGACTTCAAGCGGCACGATCTCCACTTCGCGCACCAATTGCTCGCGCATGTTCAGCGAGCGCAGGAAATGGGTGGGAAGGCCGAGCTCGTTCAGGCGCTGGAAGATGAATTCGGAAATCCGCTGGTTGAGCACGCCCTTGCCCTCGATCACGGCTTTCTTCTGGGCGTTGAAGGCGGTGGCGTCGTCCTTGTAGTGCACCACGATGGTGCCGGGTTCCGGGCCCTCATAGAGGATCTTGGCCTTGCCCTCGTAGATCCGGGTGCGCCTGCTGCTCATCATCCGCTATCCTTGTCCAGTCCCTCAATCTACCTTGTCCGGTTTAGACCCGGATGGCGGCGAGCGCCAGTTCCGTCATGGAATCGGGAACTTGTTTCCCCAAGATGCACAGGCGCCTTAGCCCATCATGGTGCGCTGCACAATGACTGTTTGTTCAGTTGATTTGGCGGGCCCAGGTGGCTTATTCAAGGCGCTCACTGCGTAACGGGAGATATGGATGACCACGTTCGACAAGCGCGAGGAAGGCTTCGAGAAGAAGTTTGCCCTGGACGAGGAGCTGATGTTCAAGGCGGCGGCCCGCCGCAACAAGCTTCTGGGCCTGTGGGCTGCTGAAAAGCTTGGGCTTTCCGGCGCCGACGCCGAGGCCTATGCGAAATCCGTGGTGATGGCGGATTTCCAGGAGGCGGGCGATGATGACGTGTTCCGCAAGATCAGGTCCGATCTTGAGGCGAAATCCGCCGGCGTTGCGGATGACCAGATCCGCCGCACCATGGACGAGCTGATGGCCACCGCCGTGCAGCAGATCAAGGCGGCGGGCTAGGGTGGCCGCCGCCCAGTTCGACCTCCGCGCCAGGCTCGCCTCGTCAGAGCCGTTCTTGTTTTCGTGGATGTCGGTGCCCTCGGCGGCGCTGGCCGCCCAGGTGGCCAGGCTGCCGCTGGACGGCGTCTGCCTCGATATGCAGCACGGCATGATCGGCTTTTCCGATGCCGTGCCGATGATCGCCGCCATCAACGCGGCCGGCCGGCCCGCCATGGTGCGCGCCCTGTGGAACGATCCGGCCACCCCCGGCCAGGCCTTCGACGCCGGCGCGGTGGCGGTCATCTCGCCGATGATCAACAGCCGCGCCCAGGCGGAAGCGCTGGTGCGGGCCGCCAAATACCCGCCCATCGGCGCCCGGAGCTGGGGAGGCTATACGGCCTTGCAGGCCTCAGGCCTTGCGGCGCCTGACTATCTCAAGGCCGCCAACCGGCTGACCATGGTGTTCGCCATGATCGAGACGGTGGAAGCGCTGGCCAATCTCGATGACATCGCCGCCACGCCCGGCCTCGACGGGCTGTTCGTGGGTCCGTCCGACCTGTCGATCACGCTCTCGGGCGGCGCGCGGGTGGACAAGACCGGGCCGCAGACGCTGGAGGCCATGGCCAGGGTGGCGGCGGCGGCGCAGAAAAACGCCCTCGTGGCCGGAGCCTTCGGCGGCAGCGCCGAGGCGATCAAGGCCTTCGGCAAGCTGGGATTTACCTTCCTCGCGGCGGCGGTGGACGTCGACCTCCTGCACATGGGCGCGGCCTCGCTAAGGGCGTCGCTCAAGGCTTAAGCTTCGGGGTCGTCCGGCTCGGGCGGGGTCAGGGCGTCCAGCCGCCCGGCATGGCCAGCCATCACCGCCTGCCAATGCGCAGCCTCGGCCTCGCAGCCGTTGGCGCGCAGCGGGCCCAAAAGATCGGGCCAGGGGCGGCGGCTAACTGCCGCGCGCCGCCGCGCGTCCCACGGCCAGACCCCCGCCTCCCGCAACTCGGCATCGAATTCGATGAACCGGTTGATCACATGCTGCGGCTTCACCCGGTAGGCCTGCGGCTGGACCGGGGCGGGTCCGAACAGGTCCGGCTGATCGTCTCCGAACAGGCTTGGCTGGAGGTGGCTCATGGGTCTCCCGAATCGATAAGATGTATTATGCCATGTTGGCAGGCCCTGAAAGCTTGATCGCTTTCTAAGAACCGTCAAAAGACCTAGAATTGATTGATGAACCCCGCCAAGACCTCAAACAGCCGGACCACTGATATCCTGCGCCATCTCGCGGGCCAGCCGGGCCATGACGAGGTCAAGGCGGATTTCCGCGAATTGCTGATCGAGGAATTCCAGGTCGACCGCGCCAATCTCGAATTCGAGCGCCGCATCCCCGAAGTGAAGGGACGCCTCGACGCGCTGATCGGGCGCACCGTTTTCGAGGCCAAATCCAATCTTGCCAAGGAATGGGCCGATGTCGAGCGGCGCATGCCGGACTATCTCAGGGACCGCGAGGCCGAGGAGCGCGAACGCTTCGTGGGTCTGGCGTCAGATGGCCTGCGGTGGTCGGTGTTCGAGCTCTCCGAAGGCCGTCTTGCGAAGATAAAGGACACCGTCCTCGATCCGGAGAAGCCATCCGAATTTCTGGCCTGGCTTGACGGCGCGGTGGCGCTGAAGTCCTCGCTTCCTCCCGACGTTATCAATATCCGGGCGGAGCTGGGGCAGGGATCGGTTGCCTATCGCCGCGCCAGCGGGGGGCTGCGTCAGCTGTGGGCCGCTCTGAAGAACGACAAGGCGACGCTCCTGAAACGCCAGCTCTGGGCTTCGCTTCTGAAGCTCGTCTATGGCAAGGAAATCGAAAATGACGAGCTTTGGTTTCAGCACAGCTACCTGGTGATCGTCGCCAAGGCCATCGCGCTCGCGGTGCTGGACGTAAACGAGGACGATCCGAAGCGGCTCCTCTCCGGCGAAAGCTTCCAGCGGCTGAACATATTCGGCGCGGTTGAGAGCGATTTCTTCGACTGGGCGGTGGCCAGCCCGGAAGGCGAGGATCTGGTCCGCCGCATCATGGCGCATGTGCGGCGCTTCCGCCTCCGCGAAGTGCAGTCGGACGTGCTGAAGGTGCTGTACGAATCGCTGATCGACCGGTCGGAGCGGCACGGGCTTGGCGAATACTACACGCCGGACTGGCTGGCGGCGAAGGTTATCCGGCAGGCGGTTGACCGGCCAACAGAGCAGCGCGTACTCGATCCGGCCTGCGGCTCCGGCGCTTTCCTGTTTCACGCGGTGCGGAACTTCATTGCCGAGGCGAAGGATGCCGGCATGAAGCAGCACCGCGTCGCGGCGGAAGTGACCGCGCATGTCGCGGGCATGGACATTCATCCTGTTGCCGTGATCATCGCGCGGGTGACCTATCTCCTGGCGCTCGCGCCTGCGCTGGATGGGCGCGAAGGTGAAGTGTCGATTCCCGTTTATCTCGGCGATGCGATGCAGCTGTCGATTTCGGAGTGGATGGGCGGCAAGGAACTCACCATCAAGGTGCCGCCCTCTGAAGCGGGCCACAGCGCCAGCGGCACGACGGAGAACGGCCGCGAGCAGCTGGATTTCCCGGACACATTCTGCCGCGACCCCGCGCTCTTCGACAAGGCGATCGAACGTATGCGCTCCGGCTCGCTCGAAGGCCTCGGGCGCTCTCAGATCGAGGCGGCTCTGAAGCGCATCGTCGAGCAACACTACAAGCGCGACATCAACCACGAAGAGGAGTTCGCCATCAAGGACATGGGCAAGACCTATGTCGTCTTCGACCGCCTGCGTCGCGAAGGCCGCGATTCGGTGTGGGCCTATGTGGCCCGTAACCTCTCCCGCCCACTCGCTTTCTCGGCGGCGGGCGGCTGGGCCAATGTGGTGGTCGGCAACCCGCCATGGGTGGCATTGCGCCACATGAGTGCCGACCTCCAGAAGAAGTTCAAGGAACTTGCCAATGGCGAGCGCGTTTATGTGGGCGGCAAGCTGGCCACTCAGAACGATCTTTGCGCGCTGTTCATGGTGCGGGCGGCAGCGCTCTATGTCCGCGCCGCCGGACGCATTGCATTCGTTTTGCCGTTCGCGGCGCTGACGCGCGGCCAGTTTGCGAAACTTCGGCGTGGTTCGTTTCATTCGACCTGCCTTGCCTATGACGCCGCCTGGACCATGGACGACAGCGTGCAGCCGCTGTTTCCCGTTCCGTCCTGCGTGCTGTTCGCGCGCAAGCGGGCGCTGTCGAAGCCCGTGCCGGAAATCGTCAAAGCCTTTTCCGGCGATCTGCCATACCGCGACGCGCCGGAGGAACTGGCGGACCGGCATCTGCGCGTTACGGATGATGCGCCGCGTCCCGATGAGGCGAATTTTGAAGCGGGGTCCGCCTACCGCAAGGCGTTCCGCCAGGGCGCGACGCTGGTTCCGCGCATGCTGTGCCTCGTGGAACGCGGCCAGACCGGCGGCAGGCTGGGGGCTGACAGGTCTGCGCCGTTTGTGGTCAGCCGCCGCAACAATCAGGAAAAAGAGCCTTGGAAATCGCTTCCCGGTATCGAGGGCCGGGTGGAGGCGGAGTTCATCAGACCCGTTTTGCTGGGCGAGAGCATTCTGCCTTACCGGGTGTTCCAGCCTTTTGAGGCCGTGATTCCGGTGACCGAAAAAGGCGTGGTGCTGGACTCGGAAGCCGCCGCCAGCAGGGGCTATTCCGGCCTCACGTCATGGATGAAGGCGGCGGAACGGGTTTGGAATGAGAACCGTGCGGCAAACATGTCGTTGGTCGAACAGCTTGATTACTATGGCAAGCTCGGTTCGCAGTTTCCGCTGGGTGGTATTCGTGTGCTGTACTGCCGGTCAGGCACACTGCAGGCTTCAGTTGTCGTGCAGGACGAAAAGACGGTTATTGATTTCGCGTTGTACTGGTCAAGCGTACAGACAGTTGCTGAAGCCAGATTCCTTTCCGCTTTTTTCAACAGCGAAGAGACGCGCAAGCGGGTTGAAAAGTTTCAGAGCAGGGGGCAGTGGGGCGCGCGGGATTTTGCCAAGGTTATGTTCAACTTGAATTGGCCCGCCTTTGATCCGAATTCAAAACTGCACCGCGATCTCGCCGCGTTGGCCGAAGAGGCCGAGAGGCTGGCAGCTCTGGTGGAACTGCCGGACGGGGGGAAGTTCCAGCGCGCCCGCAAGCTGGTGCGCGATGCGCTGACCGAAGCGGGCATTGCCCGGAGGATCGATGTGCTGGTAGCGAAGCTTCTGGACGGCAAGTAACCCCCTCCGATTTGACGCCCGGCGCTTTCCGGGCCACAGTGCCCGGCCATGGATAAGCCCGCCCCGCTGAGCCCCGGACAGGAAGCCATTCTCGACCGCCTGATCGCGCTGGCGCTGTGCGCTGGGCCGGTGATGGCGCAGACGGACAAGTATTTCTCCAACACCAGCCGCATCGTGGCGGCCAATGGCGATTCGCGCGTCACCTTCGCGGTGTTCATGCGCCGCCGCGTGGTGGCCGCGCTGGAGCCGGCGATCCGGCTGATCCGCCATTTCGTGCCGGATGTGGAGATCAAGCGCTTCTACCCCGAGGGCGGCATCGTGCCCTCCGAATCCAAGATGCTGGAGATCACCGGCTCGATGGCCAGGCTCTCCGAAATCGAGACGCTGATGCTGCAGAAGATCGGCTTTCCCTGTGTCTCGGCCAACAACGCCTATGAAATGTGCCGGGCGATGCCCGGTGTCGCGTTCATGGACATGCATGCCCGCCACGGCTCGGGCGCGGAGATGAACATCCTCGCCGCCTATGGCGCGTCGGTGGGCTCGGCGGCGGCCAAGCGCGCCGACCCCGCGGTCAAGGGCTTCGTCGGCTCCTCGCAGGACCTGACGGCGCCGTTCTTCGGCGCCGCCGCCGGCATGGGCACCATGCCGCATGCGCTGGTGGGCTACACCGATGGCGATGTGCTGAAGGCCATGCGGATGTTCGCGGCCAGCATCCCGGAAGCAACGTCGCTGACCGCGCTCGTTGACTACACCGGCCATGAGGTGACGGATTCGATCCGCTGTGCCCGCTGGTTCTATGACGAGGCGAAGCTTGACCGCGAAGGCAAGCGCTTCGGCGTCAGGCTCGACACCCATGGCGGCCGCTTCGCCGAGGGCCTCGATTACGAACGCTCGGTGGAAACCGTGGGCCACTGGCTGGGCGTGCAGGGCGAATACAATATCGTGGAGCAGGTGCTGGGCGGCCGCGCCTTCCAGCTCGACCCCAACAACATCCTGGTCGACAAGGTGCGCCGCATCCTGTTCGGCAAGGGCGTGTCGGCGGCCTCCATCATCCATGTGCGCCGGGCGCTGGACGAGGCGGGCTACCGCCAGGCGACCATCGTCGGCTCTTCGGGCTTCGACCCACAGAAATGCCAGATCATGGGCGCGGCGCGGGCGCCGCTGGACATGGTCGGAACCGGAAGCTTCCTGCCCGCGACGCTGACCGAAACCTACGCGACCGCCGATATCATCCGCTACGATGGCGTCCGCCGGGTGAAAGTCGGCCGCGAGTTTCTGCATGATCCGGGATGAGACGGAGACGCCGGCGGGCCCACGGCGCGCTACGGTATCATCTCCGGCTTGTTCAGCCCCGGGACGGCTCGCGCGGCGGTCCGCGCGCGCTGGCAGATCGAAAACAAACCGCACTGGTTGCTCGGCGCCCACTTCGCTGAAGACCCCTCAAGGGGGAAGAAAACCTGCGCTTGTTTCCATGGCAGCGGGCAATCATTGGTATGCATCTCAAACCACGGAATGCTCATCATGCCCGGTCAAGCCGGGCACTGACGGGTTTCTTGCTTCGAAAACCTGCGTTCGATTGATCGTCCGATGCTCCAGACTTATCTGGCTCTAAATCCGGAACGCCTTCAGTTTTTCATAGAACGGTTGCGCCTCGTCCGCGATGCGCTGCAGCGCCGGAGGCAGGGTAGACTGGTCCTGCGCAGGCCCACCAAACCCGCGTGAGGCCCACACCGCGTTGTACCAGTGCGGCGCCCAGACGCCATCGAAGGGTTTGGGCCCCGGCGGCCACATCAGCATGGATGTGTCGAAACCGATGCCGCAAGCGGTGCAGAGCCGCGCGAGAAGGGTCTCTGGATCAGCCAGAATGTCATCGGCATCGATCACCGGCGGCGCCCGGCCCAGATCATCGGCCACCATGTCGAAGATCTCAGCCTGCTCGATGAAGCCGATGTCGCGCAGGCTCACATCCGACCATTTCTTCGTGTAGCTGGCGAGGACGCGCCGCGGATCGCGGATCAGAAACGCGTTGGTGAGGCCCTTGATCCAGCCGCGGTCATAGCCTTTCAGCATGTGATGGGTCATGTGCTTCTGATAGAAAACGGGTCTTTCGGCGGGGGTCAGGCATTTCCTGACCAGGCTGGTCCAGTCGCTGTCGCCAGCCGCGATGATCTCGTCCCGCATCGGATGGTCGTTGCCGTGGTGGACGAGCGAAAAGGCATAGAAGGGCTCGTCCCAGGCGGTGCAGTCGGGACGGTTGCCGAAGGAATACATCATCGCCGTGGAGATGTTGCGTGGCCCGGACCACATGGCGATGATGGTCATGCTAGAGGCTCCGCCGCGCATCGCGGGTGCAGAGTTCCTTGTAGGCCGCCGACAGCTGCCGCGAGATGGGGCCTGGCCCCTGCCACGGCGCATCGGACAGCGGGTGGCGCACCGGCCGCCCGTCGATCACCCGCACCGGAATAAGGCCTGCGAAGGTGCCGGTCACAAAGGCCTCATCCGCGCCGTAGACGTCATAAAGCGAGAACTGCTTCTCGAACGCCGGAATGCCGAGCTCGTTCGCCAGCCGGATCATGTTTCCGCGGGTAATGCCGGGGATGCAGTATTGCCCGGTCGAGGTCCAGAGCTCGCCGCGGCGGACGATAAAGAAGTGCGTCGAGTTGCAGGTGGCGACGAAGCCCAGGGGGTCCAGCATCAGCGCTTCGTCGGCTCCGGCATTGGCGGCCTGGATGCAGGCGGTGATGCAGTTCAGCTTGGAATGCGAGTTGAGCTTCTGGTCCTGCACGTCCGGCGCGCCGCGCCGCACATTGACCGTGTGAAGCGACAGGCCGTTTTCGAACTTCTCCGGGTTGGGCGTCTTGTATTCCGGGATGATGACGATGGTGGGCGCTGAGATCGTCACCCGCGGGTCCTGGTAGGGGGTCGCCTTCACGCCGCGCGTCACCATCAGCCTGATGTGCACGCCGTCCTGCATGCGGTTGGCATCGAGGCAGTCGAACAGCCGCGCCACCAGCTCTTCGGGGCGAAGGCCGATGTCCATGAAGATGGCCTTGGCGCCTTCATAGAGGCGCTCAATGTGCTCGCGCAGGAACGGCACACCGCCTTTGACCAGCCGCAGCCCTTCCCACACGCCGTCGCCCAGGATGAAGCCTGAGTCGAATACCGAAACGGCCGCCTCCGCGCGGGGCATCAGCCGGCCATTGACGGAAATCAGAATTTCCAGATTACGGGGATCGATTTTGACGTCGTGAATATTCTCTGCCATCTGGCCGGCTTTCCCGAAACAGCTATGAACCGACTTCTACCGCCTGGACAGCCCAAAAGGAACGCTCACGGCGCGGGCGGCTTGACGGCGGCGGGCTGGGCGTCGGGCGCTTCCCAGGCATGGTCGGTCGCCACACTGGCGCCGCTGGCGTCGGTGGCCAGCACCCGCTCGATCTCCTCGCGCCCCTGGCGCGCGATGTCGATCAGCCGCTGGGTGTCATCGACATGCTTGGCGCCGCGGCGCAGCAGCTCCTCGTCATGGGACTTGAAGCGGCGGGCGGCGCGGCGGGCCTCGAAGGGGTGGACGCCAAGCCTGACAAGAAGCTGCTCACCGAGATCGACGGATGACGCGAAGACTTCCCGGTGCACGTCCTCCACCCCGGCGTTGAGCAAGCGGTAGGCGTGAACCCGGTCACGGGCGCGCGCGAAGATATGGAGGCGGGGAAA
Organism: Aestuariivirga sp.; assembly: GCF_046093005.1. Classification (GTDB taxonomy): domain Bacteria; phylum Pseudomonadota; class Alphaproteobacteria; order Rhizobiales; family Aestuariivirgaceae; genus Aestuariivirga. Next base: position 21,842 of record NZ_JBJTER010000195.1, on the reverse strand, counting down.
ATGCCGGTGCGCCGTTTCGGCGATTTCCAGGGCCTTTTCCGGGTCATCGATGGCGATCACCAGCGCCTGTGCTTCCGCCGCCCCGGCCGCTTCCAGCAGATCATGGCGCGAGGCATCGCCATAATAGACCTTGAAGCCGAATTTGCGCAGCGCGTCGATCTGCTCCGCGTCATGGTCGAGCACCACGGCGCGGATGCCGCTCGCCTGCAGCAGGCGGCCTACCGTCATGCCGAAGCGGCCATGGCCGGCAATTATGACCCTGGCGCCGGTGTCCTCGATCTCGTCGCTGGCCCGCGCTTGCGGCTTGCCGGCAAAGCGCGGCTGCATCACCCGCGCGTCGAAGATCATCAGAAGCGGCGCCGCCGCCATGGAGAGGGCGACGACCGCGACGAGGAGGCCCGATTGCGGCGGATCGAGCAGCCGGAGGCCCGCCGCGAAGGAAATCAGCACGAAGGCGAACTCGCCACCCTGCGCCAGCGAGAAAGAGAAACGCGAGGCGTCAGGCCCGCTCATTGCGAACAGCCGGGCCAGCAGGAACAGCACGCCCAGCTTGAGCAGGATGAAACCCAGCACCAGACCGAGGATCAGAAGCGGCTGGTTGAGCAGCAGCGAGAAATCGATGCCGGCCCCCACCGCAATGAAGAACACCGCCAGAAGCAGGCCCTTGAAGGGCTCGAGGTCCATTTCCAGCTCATGGCGGTATTCGCTCTCGGCCAGCACCACGCCCGCCAGAAAGGTGCCGAGTGCGGCCGAAAGCCCCACCAGCTGCATGAGCAGCGCGATGCCGACGACCATCAGCAGGGCGAGGCCCACGAACACTTCGCGGATGCCGGTGTCGGCCACGAAACGGAACAGCGGCCGTGTCAGGAACCTGCCGGCCAGCACCACGATGGCAACCGCCGCCAGAACCGCCAGGGTCTGTGCCCAGCCGGGAAGATCGCCGATCAGGGTTGCGCCATGCGCGTCATGCGGCTGGGCGGTGGCGAGCAGCGGCAGGAACGCCAGGATGGGGATGACGGCAATGTCCTGGAACAGCAGCACCGAGAAGCAGGACTGGCCCGCCGCCGTCTTCAGCAGTCCGCGTTCGTTAAGGCTTTGCAGCACGATGGCCGTCGACGACATGGCGAGAATGAGGCCGGTGGTGAGCGAGGCCTGCCAGCTGAAGCCCAGCGCATAGGCGCCCAGGCCCAGAACAAGGGCCGTCACCACCACCTGCATGCCGCCAAGCCCGATGATTGGCCGCCTGAGCGCCCAGAGCTTGGAGGGTTGTAACTCGAGGCCAACAAGAAACAGCATCACCACCACGCCGAACTCGGCGAAATGCATGACATCGGCGCCCTCGCGGCCGACAAGCCCCAGAACCGACGGACCGATCACCATGCCGGCCACCAGATAGCCCAGCACCGAACCCAGCCCCAGCCGGGTGGCCAGCGGCGCGGCGATGACGGCCGCGCTGAGATAGACGAATGCGCCAAGCAGCAGGTCTTCCGGGTGCATCAGCGCGCCTTCCTCGCAAAAGCCGGGGGCAGGGTGAAACCGGGCGCCAGGCGCGACAGCGGGTCGATGGTTCCATCACGCAGGCCGATGATCAGGTCCCGGTAGGATTCGGCGGCGGTGGAAAGTTCAGCCGGAGGCAGGCGGCGGCCCGCATGGATCACGAAAGGGTCGAGATAGGCCATCGAGCAGAGATAGGCCGTCTGGTTGAAAGGGCTCAACAATTCGGTGATCTCGAAGCGGTTGCGCCCGCCGTGCCGGTAAGCCTCCTGGGGGCCGCCCGTGGAAATGGCGGACATCAGGAAGCGCCCGGCAAGCTGGGTGCCGCCCGGACCATAGGCCCAGCTGTTTTCCAGCACCAGATCCTCCCACTCCTTGATGATGGCGGGTGAGGAATACCAGTAGAACGGGTGCTGCAGCACGATTACGTCATGCGCCAGCAGGCGCTCTTGCTCGCGGGCGGCATTGATATCGAAATCTGGATATTCGGCGTAAAGGTCGGCGATGGTAACGCCGTCCAGCCCGCCGATGGCCCTCAGCATCGCGTGCTGCACGACGGAGGCATTGCTGCGGGGGTGGGCAAAGAGAACCAATATCTTCATGGGCCGCATGTTGGCACATCATGCGGTTGGCATGAAGCCTCTGCTGCGCGGGCATGCGAAAGGGGTTGGCCTCGACAGTGCCAACCCCTTCACACGGCCTACAGGCCGGATCAATTGGCGCGATAGTCCTGAATGCGGGTGGTTCTCAGTCCCGCCAAGCCGTGGCGGTCAATGGACCGCTGCCAGCTCAAATATTCTTCAACCGTGAGGACATAGCGCTCGCACGCTTCCTCAAGACTCAACAAACCGCCGCGAACGGCCGCCACGACCTCCGCCTTGCGGCGGATTACCCAGCGCTGATTTCCAGCCGGGGGCAGGTCGGCGACCGTCAGCGGACTGCCATCGGGCCCGATGACGTAGTTTACGCGGGAACGCAACTGACCGCTCATGAACAGAACTCAACCACTACGCAACTACTCACACGGACCAACCTAGGCGCGGCATCTTAAAATTCGCCTAAGTAGTCTTGAAGAATTCGCAAATCCGGAGGCCGCCGCGGTCTCATTTCAGCACACCCCGGGCAGGGGGACGGTTTACATTCGCGGCCGGATCGCCCATCTAGGCTTCATCATGATCGGTCAGGCATTGATTGATGGCGTTCGCGAGACCATGGGTGTGGCGGGTGACCCTGCCGCGATCCGGGTGGTGTGCGCCATGTCGGGCGGCGTCGATTCCACGGTGACCGCCGCCTTGCTGAAGGCGGCCGGTTTCGATGTGGTCGGCATTACGTTGCAGCTTTACGACCATGGCGAGGCGGTGCGGCGCAAGGGTGCGTGCTGCGCGGGCCAGGACATCCACGATGCCCGCCGGGCCGCCGCCGCGATCGGTATTCCGCACTATGTGCTGGATTTCGAGTCGCGGTTCCGCGAAGCAGTGATCGACTCTTTCGTGGACAGCTATCTGGCCGGCGAAACGCCGGTTCCCTGTGTGACGTGCAACCGGACGGTGAAATTCGCCGATCTGCTCGCGCGGTCGCATGAGCTTGATGCTGTGGCGCTGGCCACGGGACATTATGTGGAAAGCCGGGCGCGGCCCGGAGTTCCCGGCCGCCGCGACATGTTCACCCCCGCCGATCTGGCGCGTGACCAGAGCTATTTCCTGTTTGCCACCACCCAGAGCCAGCTCGATTACCTGCGGTTTCCGTTGGGCCGCCTGACCAAGGCGGATACCCGCGCCATTGCCGCAGGCCTCGGGCTGGCGGTGGCGGACAAGCCAGACAGCCAGGACATCTGCTTCGTGCCGGACGGCCGCTACGCGGACCTGATCCTCAAACTCAGGCCCGAGGGCGCCGAGCCTGGCGACATCGTCGATCTCGACGGCAGGGTGCTGGGGCGGCATGACGGCATCATCCACTTCACCATCGGGCAGCGCCGCGGTCTGGGCCTCGGTGGCGGCGAACCGCTCTATGTGGTCAAGATCGATGCGCCGGCCCGCCGGGTTGTGGTCGGTCCGCGCGGCGCGCTTCGCCAGACGGATATCCGCCTCTCGGCGGTCAATTGGCTGGGAGAGGAACCTTTGGGCGAGGCGCCGCAGCCTGTGTACGCCAAGATCAGATCGGCGAAGCCCGCCGTGGCAGCCTCCGTCGGGCTTCTCGGTAACCGGCCGTCAGTGACTGTCGCCGGCGGCGAATATGGCGTTTCGCCGGGCCAGGCTTGCGTGCTTTATGAGGGCGAGGGGCCTGGCATGCGGGTATTGGGAGGAGGTTTCATCGCCCGGGCTTGATGGCGGCGGCATTTGCCTTGCGCGGCCTGCCTTCCTATAATCATATCCATCAGGGAGTAGCGTCGTCTTGGCCAAGCTCAACCTAAACCCCAACATCGACCGTGATGTGAAGAAGGGCGTCGCCTGGGCGGTGCATGCCTTCACCACCTGCGGCATCGTGCTGGGCTTCCTGGCGCTGGTCGCGGTGCTGCAAAACGATCCGGTGGCGGCTTTCATGTGGCTTGGCCTGGCGCTGTTTGTCGACGGGGTTGACGGAACACTGGCCCGCAAGGCGCGGGTTCTCGAATACACCCCGAATGTCGATGGCCGGACTCTCGACAATGTAATCGACTATTTCACCTATGTCGCGGTGCCGGCGCTCATGGTCTACTGGTTCAACATGACGCCGCTGGACTTTGGCTTTTCCGGCCAGACATGGAGCCTGATCTCGGCGGCGGCGATCATGGCGGTGTCGTGCTACACTTTCGCCAATGTCGGCATGAAATCTGACGACTACTATTTCGTGGGCTTTCCGGCGATCTGGAATGTGGTGGTCATGTATTTCTTCATTCTGCAGACCGGGCCCCTCACCAATCTGATCACCATCGCCGCGCTGTGCGTCCTTACCTTCATTCCGGTGAAATTCGTACATCCCTTGCGGGTGACCGACTGGCGCCCGGTCACCATTCCGATGACAGTGCTGTGGGCCGCCATGTCCTTGAGCCTGATCATCCAGGCCAAGGACCGCAGCGATTGGGGCCTGGTCGAGGATGTGCAGCTCTGGGTTTGGGTTGCGACGAGCATCTACTTCTTCTTCATTTCCGTCTGGCGGACTTTCTTCAAGAAAGGCGAAGATGAAGGCGATGGTCACGCGGCATGAGTTCCCGTCAGATCAGCCTCGCGGAGCTTGCGGCCCATAGCGGCGTGAGTTTCGGAACCAGCGGGGTGCGCGGCCTCGTGGTGAACCTGACGCCCGGCCTCTGCGCCGCCTACACCATGGGCTTCCTGTCCGTGGCGCCGTCCGCCACGCGCTGCCTGCTCATCGGCCATGATCTGCGGCCGAGCAGCCCGGACATCGCCCGCGCCTGTCACGCCGGGGCCCGCGCCCTGGGGTGGAAGACCGTCAGCGCCGGAGCCTTGCCGACGCCGGCACTCGCCCATGCCGCACAAAGCCTCGGCCTGCCCGCCGTGATGGTGACGGGAAGTCACATCCCGTTCGACCGAAACGGCATGAAATTCTACCATCCGCATGGCGAGATCACCAAGGCGGACGAGCAGGCGATCCTCTCCAGCCAGGCGCCGGCGGACCTCCATGATCTGCGCGCGCCAGAGGCACTGCCGGATGTGGACCCAGCGCCGCTCGCGCTCTATCTCGAAAGATACCGCAAGGTTTTCGCGCCGGATGCGCTTCGGGGCCTGCGCATTGGAGTCTATGAGCACTCCTCGGTGGCGCGCGATCTTTTGCACGATCTGCTGCGATCATTGGGCGCCGAAACCATTGGTCTTGGCCGCAGCGACGCGTTCGTCGCGGTCGATACAGAAGCGGTGCGCGCCGAAGACCGGGCGAACGCCGCCGCCTGGGTGCGGCAGCATGGGCTCGACACCGTGGTCACCACCGATGGCGATGCTGACCGGCCGCTGGTTGCGGACGAACACGGCGAGTGGCTGCGCGGCGATGTTCTGGGAATTCTCTGCGCCCGCGCGCTTGGAGCGGGCAGCGTGGTGACGCCGGTAAGCAGCAACACCGCGCTCGAACTCTGCGGCAGCTTTCCGGAGGTTCTGCGCACCCGGATCGGTTCGCCCTATGTGATCGAGGCCATGGCGCGGGCCAGCCGCGATCCGGTTGCCGGCTTCGAGGCCAATGGCGGCTTCCTGCTCGGCAGCGACGTGACGATCTCCGGCCACACGCTTTCGGCCCTCAGGACCCGTGATGCGATGCTCCCCATCCTCCTGGTCCTGGCCGTGGCCAACCGGGGGGGAGGGCGGCTCTCGGCGCTGTCAGCCGGACTTCCCAGCCGCTACACCTTCAGTGACCGGTTGCAGAACATCGATCCGGCGGCCTGCCGCGCGCTGCTCTCCGGCGAGGCGGATGTGGCGCGGGAATTCGCCATGTTGCCAGGCCTCGAGAACGCCGCCGTCGCCGCCATCGACCGGACGGACGGCTTGCGCCTCTCATTTTCGACGGGCGACATCCTGCATCTCCGGCCATCCGGCAACGCGCCGGAACTGCGCTGCTACGCCGAAGCCGCAAGCCCGCGGCGGGCGGAAGAGCTGTGCCGACAGGCGCTCGCAAGAATTGCGCCGCGGTCCGGCTGAGCCTCCCCCGCCGTTCACTAGCGGCATGTTTCCACGGCGGGCAGGGCGCTGGCGTCGAAGGTGTGGCCCGGCACCCTGATCCTCGTCACGGTCAGCCCGAGGCAGCCGCTTTTTCTGATCGCGGGGGAGCTCAGAACTGCCTCGCCCCGGCTGTTTGTGCGCACGGTGGCGCTGCCGCTGACGCTCCCGCTCCAGGCGGCCCGCACGATCGCACCCCTCAGAAATTTGCCGTTCTGGTCAACCACTCTCAGAACCGCGGTTGCGCGGCTTGAGGGTTTCGCTGGCTGCGGCAAGATGCGGATTTCGCTGACGATGGCTGTCTTCGCCGCAGCCGCCGGCTGCACGGTTATCGTCTGGGTGGCCGTTGAACTCAATCCGTTTTCATCGATCACGGTGACCCGGGCGGCATATTGGCCTGGCTTCTGATAAGTCTTTTGCGCCGTGCGGAGCGTTCCGGTGGTGTCTCCGGTGCCGTCGCCGAAATCCCAGTAATAGAGGCGGATACGCTGGTTCCCGGCCGAGTGGCTGGCGTCCAGCGTCACCGACAGCGGGGCCCGCCCGGCCGCCGCCGACGCCGTCAGAACGGCGTCCGGCGCGGAGCTGCCCGCCGCCGTATAGCGCGCCGAAAGCCGGTAGAAGCCGACGCTGCCATAAGCCGAATAGCCCGAGGTGGCGGGGTCGCGATTGCCCGATGGCCTGACTTCCAGGAAATAAGCGCCCTGCGCAGGGATGTGGAAATTGAGGGTGGCGCTGAGCGTGTCCGCCGGGTTGCTGGTCGCGAGAAGATTTCCGGCCGCATCGTAAAGCAAGAGCGAGAGGTCGGCGTTGGGCGAGCGCGCGGCGGGGGCGGCGGTGGCGGAGAGAAGCCCGCTTCCCGCCGAGATGGCGAACATGTCGCGGTCAGTCTCGGTCTCGATGACGCCGTCCATGCTGCCCGACGCCACGCCCAGCGCAAGGCTTTCCCGGAAACTGGATGCCGCGCCCGGTTCGCCACCGTGATCGTCGGGGCGCAGCGGCAGCCCATAGCTCTGGGCGATGGCGAAATCGTCCTGTTGGTTGTTGGCGCCGCGATACTCGCCGCGGCTGAACTGCACGATCGTCCTGTGGTATCCGGAGCCCATGATGGGCGCCCAGCTGGTGGCCGTATTGCTGCCATGGCCTTCGTAATAAGCGGCGGTCGCGGTGCCGTCGTGCAGGAGCCCGACATTATGCCCGATTTCGTGCGATATCGCCTCGGCCACGAATTTCTCATCGCCGCCTCCCAGCGCGTCATAAAAAACCAGCGCCGGCTTGTAGAAGTCGGTCGTCATGCCGAAGACGCCCACATAGGCGACCCCGCCGCAATTGCAGGAGTATACGCCCGCCCGGCGGGTGATGAGCGCGACGGCGCCGTACTCCGGATCGGTCATCGAAGACCGCGTGATCTTCCCGGGAGGCGGCGCCTCGGTGGTCACGTTGATGTCGAAGGGCGCGAAATCCTCCGCAACCCGCTGCCAGATGTACTGGATCTGCTGCATCTCCGTTGTCGAAAAAGCGGCGTTGCCGTTGATGTCGAAACCGGCGGCCGCGATGGAGCTGCCAGTCATGTTCCATGCGGTGCCGCTCAAGTCCGCGCCGTCAAAGTCGAGGTAGAGCGTCTTCTGCGAACCGGGCTTGCTGTGCAGCCTGAACGTCTGGTCCAGCGGGGCAAGCGCGCCGTCCCGCGCGTCCTGTCTGGCGGCGCGCGAGGACGCACCGCGCAACGGCTGTTTGATCTCGTCGACCACCAGCAGGCGCCCGGTCCGGTCAATGCGCAGGCGGCGGTCGGCGAGCAGTTCGGCGCGCAGGTGGCGCTCCGACTTGCCGTACCAGGCGGCGACCGCTCCGAGCCGGGAGCCGAGCCGGTCGATGGCCTCCTGGCCGCCGACCTGCCTTGCGCCAACATTGAGCTTCATCTTCGGAAACGCCGGCCGCATCCTTTCCTGGACTCCCGGCTGCTGGGCCCGGCCATCGGCCGCCGCCGCGGCGAGGAAAGACAAGAAAGCCGCAACCGCCAGAAGGCGGGCGCAGGCCTTGGAGAAACGCAACGCAACTAACATATGAACCTGCCTAGCTTGTTGGGTTCCGCCGTGGGCTCCGCCGTTTACGGAAGCCGTAAGCGCCGCCGGGATAACTAGGCAAAATTGTAAGTTACGATTACGTCAGCTTACAAGAAAAGCCCCGCGGAATGGATCACCCGGCGTAAACTAGAAAACAAAAATACAAGTATTTATATTTGCCGGAAAAGCCCGCGTAATTCAGTCGCGACTTGTTAAGCATGCGAGGCGGCGCGTTCCGGGGCTTTGCGGGGCCCGCCCGGGAGCGGCAGCCGCGGCTCGAGGAAAAACCGCCGCAACATCATGGTTTTTTGCCGCCACAGCCAGGAGTTCACCGAAACGGAGCCCGCAAAGGCGCTCCGGCCCGGAAAACTCCGGCATGGCGCTGAAAAACGGTGGAATTGACGTCTTCGTCACCCCATATTGATGAGGTCGATGGAGGGTCTGATGTCGCTTGTTCTTAACATCCTGTGGATCGTGCTCGGCGGCGCCTGGATGGCGTTTGGCTGGCTGGTGGCTGCCGGGATCATGATGGTTACGATTGTCGGAATCCCGTGGGCACGGGCGGCCCTCAACATTGCGCTCTACACCCTGATGCCGTTTGGTTACCAGGCGGTTCCGCGTGATGCCCATACCGGCCAGGAAGACATTGGCACCGGCGCGCTCGGCATGTTGGGCAACATTCTGTGGCTCGTGCTTGCGGGGTGGTGGCTGGCGCTGTGCCATGTGATCACCGCCGTCATGCTGGCCGTGACGATCATCGGCATCCCCTTCGCCTGGGCCCATCTCAAGCTGGCTGGCATCTCGCTGTGGCCGGTGGGCAAGATGATCGTGCCCAAGGACGGCGGCATGCCCGCCCATCGGGTGTAACTGCCTATTTGAGCCCGGCTGCCCCGGCTTCGCCGAGATCGCTGCGCTCGGCGATCTTCGCGCGTTGCTTGGCGCTTTCGGCCTGGGCTTCCTCGCGGCGCTTCATCGCCTCATAGATGATGGCGCCGATGAGCGAGAGGCCGATGATGATGACCGCCAATGCGGAAAGCGCCGGGGTCGTTCCCTGGCGCACTTCGCCCGCGAGGACCGTCACCAGCGTCTTGTCCGCGAGGATGGCGAAGGTCGTGGTATTGTAGTTCTCGAAACTGGATAGAAAGGCGATGACCGCCGCCGAGATCAGCGCCGGCTTCAGGAACGGCAGCAGGATGTGCCAGAAGACCTGCGGATGCGAGGCGCCGAGATCGAGGGCGGCTTCCTCTTGGGCGCGGTCGAAACGCTGCAGCCGGGCCATGATGATGAGCAGGGCATAGGCGGCCACAAAGCTCGACTGGCCGAGGATGGCAAGAATGATGCCCTTGTAGAATGTGGCCTTGGTAAAGTCCGTCAGGCCCATCATGTCTTTCCAGAAGATCACCGTCGAAATGCCGATGATCACGCCGGGGGTGAGCACTGGCGAAACCGTGACCAGATAGAAAAATCCCCGGGCCCGGTGGTAGATTTGATTCATGATGATGGACGCCGCCAGCCCGACGGGCACCGACACCGCGACCACGCCCAGCCCGATGATGATTGAGTTCCACAGGCCCTCCATCATGGCCCGGTGGTTCCACAGTTTCACGAACCATTGCAGCGTGAAACCCTCAAAAGGATAGGCGGTTGGGTAGTTCGGCGTGTTGAAAGCAGTAACGCTCATCACCGCCAGCGGCCCGAAAAGGTAGAGGAAAAAGAGCGCGATATAGAAGCCGATCATGCCCTTCATGACAGTCCGGGAGGTCACTTGATCGTCTCCCCGAGCGAGACCTTGAACAGCCGCAGCATCAGCATGACGAAGGCGATGCAGGCGGCGAGCAATATGAAGGCGTAAGCCGCGCCGCGCGGCCAGTTGAAGGCCTGGAAGAAGAAGTCATAGACAATCGAGGTGAACCACAGCGTTGAAGGACCGCCGAGGAACTGGGGTGCGGCGAGCGAGCCCGCCGCCAGCATGAACACCATGGTGCAGCCCGAGGCGATGCCGGGCTTGGCATAGGGAATGACCACGTCGCGGTGGATTTTCCACCATGGCGCGCCGAGGTCCCGCGCGGCTTCGATCTGGTTCTTGTCCAGGCTTTCGATCGCGTTATAGAGCGGAAAGATCATGACCAGCAGATACGCGTAGGACAGGCCCACATAGAGCCCCACGTCCATGGCGAGGAAGTCAACCGGCTTGTCGGTGATGCCGAGGCCCATCATGGCCTGGTTGATGAGGCCCTTGGAGGCCAGTAGCAGGCGCAGCGAAAAGGCGCGCAGGATCTCGTTCACCCAATAGGGTACGATCAGGCACAGCATGATCAGCCGCACCTTCTGCGCGGTTCCGGCTTGCGCCATGTAGTAGGCGAGCGGATAGCAGAAGGCGAAGTTGAAGGCCGTCACCAGCACCGAGGCGATGATGCTGAAGACGAAGGCGCCCATGTGGTTGGTGTTCCAGGTGCCGTCGGTCGGCGTCACGAAGAACGACTTGTATTGTTCCAGCGTCAGCACATCGTCGGGGCCGCCGCGCTGGGTGGGCGGCAATTTTGGATGGAAGCTTTCGACCACCATGTAGAGATAGGGCAGGGTGACGAGAAACAGCGTCCAGAACGCGACCAGCGCGATGAACACAACGCCCAGAGCCGTTCCGTTACGCTCGAAGAAGCCCTTGTGGGTCGGGTCGTGGGCAAGCTTGCGCTCCGCCCGGGCCATCGCCCAGAATATGGCGATAACCACGACCGGGATGAGGAAGACGATGAGGCGGCTACTCACGGGCCATCTTTCCGTCAGGCAGGACCACGCTCATCGCCGGATCGTAATGGATGGCCGCCAACTCGCCCTGCGTGGGAATGCGGCTGCCGCCATGGCGCGCCACGGTGACCGTGATGTCCTTCTTGGTGGCGCCCTTCAGGAACACATGCGTGGCGTTGCCTTCGAAGGCGGCCGACAGCGTATCCGAGGAAATCGTGGCGCCGGCCTCGCCCGCGCCCAGCTTGAAGCTCTCGGGGCGCACGAACAGGATCGCCTTGTCGCCCGCCTTCAGGTTTTTCGGGTTACGGCCGCGCAGCGGGCCATGGGCGGTTTCGATTGCCGCGAAGTCCTGATCGGCGTTCACCACGCGGCCGGCGAACGGATTGTTCTCGCCCACGAAGGAAGCGACGAACGGCGTATCAGGATTGTCATAGACGGTCTTGCCGTCCGCCACCTGCTGGATGACGCCGTCCGACATCACCGCGATGCGGTCCGACATGGTCAGCGCTTCGCCCTGGTCATGGGTGATGTAGATGAAGGTGATGCCCACCTGCTGCTGGATGGCGCGCAGTTCGTTGCGCATGTGCTGGCGCAGCTTGAGATCAAGCGCGGACAGCGGCTCGTCGAGCAGCAACACCTTCGGCTGCACGGCGAGCGCGCGGGCGATGGCGACGCGCTGCTTCTGTCCGCCGGAAAGCTCGCTCACCAGCTTGGCGCCCTGGTCGGGGAGGGCGATCAGGGACAGAAGTTCCCCGGCTTTCTTCATCCGCTCGGCCTTGGAGACGCCGCGCACCCGGAGGCCGTAGGTGATGTTTTCCGCCACCGTCATCAGCGGGAACAGGGCGAGGTTCTGGAAGATCAGCGCCGTCGGGCGTTTGTTGGGGCCGATCCCGGCCATGTCCTGGCCGCCGATGCGCACGGTTCCGGCGGACGGGTCGAGAAAGCCGGACACGGTCCGCAGAATGGTGGTCTTGCCGCAACCGGATGGCCCCAGGAAGGAGAAGAACTCCCCACCCTTGATGGCAATGGTCGCATCATCGACGGCCGTGAATTGGCCGAAGCGAACGGTCACATGATCGAGTTCGACGCCAGCGCTCATGCGCTCACCACCCCTGATTCACCAGACGGCATTTTCCGCCTGCGGCTCTTTTGATCCGACTTTCTATCGAAGTGGCCGCGAATTCAAGTAGAGCCAAACGCCACCCCAAAAAGAACCAGCCCCGTTGCCGGGGCTGGATTGTTTCCTGTAATCGAAAGAGGGGCTTAGGCGGCCTTGAACTTGTCCGCATACTGGGTGCGGAGCTCGGCGAACCATGACGGCTCCGGCGGGCGGTGCCACAGGTTCTTCAGCGCATCGCCCGGATAGGCTTCCTGGAAGTTCTTCTTGGCGGTCTCGGAGAGGAGCGCATCCGCACCCGTCACCACCGGGTTGTAGCCCGAGCCTTCGGCCACAGCCGCAGAGGCTTCCGGCGTCTGCAGGTATTCGAGCAGGGCATAGACCTGATCGACGTTCTTCGCCGCCTTGACCAGCGACAGGCCGTCGAGCCAGGTGATGGCTCCTTCCTTGGGCGCCTGGTAAGACACCGGCTTGCCTTCCTTCTTGAGCGAAAGCGCGGGGCCATCCCAGGTCTGGCCGATCCACACGTCGTTCTCCATCAGGCCCGACTTGGTGTTGTCAGCCGAGTCCCAGAACTGCTTGATCCAGGGCTTGTGCTCAAGCGCGACGGGGAGGATCTGATCATAGATCTTCTTCATCGAGTCCGGATCCTTGAACGCGTCAAGCATGCGGTTGGTCGGCATCTTGCCGTTGCCATCCATCCACAGGCCGATGCCCAGGAGCAGCGAGTGCGGACGGCCCTGCACATGGCCCTTCACGTCCTCGGCCCACAGCGAGCCGAAGCTCAGATCGGCCGGATTACCCTTGTAAAGGTCGGTCCGCCACGAAATGGCTTCCGTGCCCCAGCAGTGCGGCAGGTGATGGAGGCCGCCGTCCCATGTCCACACGCTGGTCGAGCCTTCGAGCATGGACGGGATCAGGTTGCCGACGTTCTTCATCTTGTTCATGTCGAACGGCGCGAGCACGCCAAGGTCCTTGAACTGTGGCGCGCGGTCACGCGTCGGCTGGCACAGGTCGAAGCCTTCGCCGCCCGTGGCCTGCAGCTTGTTGATCTGCTCTTCGTTCTGCGAGAACGGCGTCTGGTTCACCTTGATGCCGGTGGCCTTTTCGAAGTTCGGCAGCACCGGATCGGGGAACTCGTCCGACCACATCAGCAGATTGAGCTCGCCCGAGGACGAGAGCGCCTGCTTGCTGTAAAGCGGGCCAGCAAGACCGACGGCGCCGAGCGCGGCCGCGGACTTGAGCAGGGCACGGCGCGACAGCGCCGCGGCGCGGATGGTCTCCTGCGCTGAAGTAAGCTTCTTCATTCGAGATATTCCTCCGTGTTCGCTGGGGCAGAAGCGCCCGCACGTCTAGAAAAAAGCTTTCCCGGCCGGTATGACCGGCTTCTTCTTTCATTTCAATAGAATATGACGATCTTGCGACACTGCGCAATGGGCTTCTTGGGATCGCTCTTTTAGTTAATCTAAAGGCTAACCCCAAGGCAGGTCAGGCCGCCACCCGGTTGCGGCCGCCTGTTTTTGCCTCGTAAAGCTTGGAGTCGGCCCGGGTGACCAGCCCGCTCGTGCCCTCGCCCTCGTTGAGCTGGGCCACCCCGAAAGAGGCGGTAACCCGCAACAAGGTGTTGGGCGCGCCCGGCTTCTGCCACACCTGCTGTTCCAGCTGCGCTTTGATATGGGCAGCCACCTTCAAGGCGTTCTCCAGCGGCGTAGCGGGCAGGATCACCGCGAATTCCTCGCCGCCGTAGCGGGCAACCGTATCGCGGCCCTTGACGTTGCTGGAAAGGATCCGGGAGAACCAACGAAGAACGTCATCACCCGCCGGATGGCCGTAACGGTCATTGATGGCCTTGAAATGATCGATGTCGGCCAGAATAAGCGACAGGGGCTGGTTGCCGCTGCGGCTGGCGGCCACCTGCGCCGAGAGGATCACGTCGAAGCCGCGCCGGTTCTTGAGGCCGGTCAGCGGGTCGCTTACGCCTTGGGCCTCGGCGGTCGCGAGGTTGGTCTTGAGGCGCTCGATCTGGCGCTGCGAGTTTTCGAGATTGGCCTGCAGATTGGCGGTGCGGGCCTTCATCTTCTCGTTCTCGATCATCAGATAGGAGATGATGATCCGCACCTGCTCGGCCTTCAGGCTCTCATGCAGGTTCTCCTTGGCGCGGTCCAACGCCACCGAGAAGTTCTCATTGGCGTCGGCGTGCTGGCGGAGCAACAGAAGCAGCTTGGCCACTTCGGTCTGTACGATGGTCTGATCATCGCTGGTGAGAACCCCTGGCGGGGTCATGGCCTCGGGCGACAGCAGCTGGGTGCCGGCCGGTGTGCCGGCTGGCTCGTCGGGCTTTCTCAGCGCGTCCCAGGCGATGCTGACAAGGGTTGCCGCGAGAAGCAGCGTCACCGCCCCCAGTTCGAGCGCCTGACTGTAGGCTAGCTGATCCGGGGCCTGGATCAGATAGAGCGCGCCGAGCCCCGTCAATCCGGAGACCACCGCAAGCAGAATGCGCAGCTTTGAGTTCATGGCGGGCGCGTATACGCAGGTGTTGTTCACCCGAGACCTAGCTGTCACGGCTTGCCGCAAGCTTGCAGGGGGGCATGCGCAAACTTCCGCGTGACGCGGGCCGCCCGCCCCGTTAGTTTGCCGCCAGAGAGCGCCAAGGGAGGTTTGCATGCGTAAGAAATCAAAAACCATTATCACCTGCGCCATCACGGGTTCTATCCATACGCCCTCGATGTCGCCGCATCTGCCGGTGACGCCCGACGAGATCGCCCGCCAGGCGATCGACGCGGCGGAGGCTGGCGCCGCCATCCTGCACCTCCATGCCCGCGACCCCGAGAATGGCCGGCCGTCACCCTCGCCGGACACCTTCAACAGCTTCCTGCCGCGCATCAAGCAATCCTGTAACGCCATCGTGAACATCACCACCGGCGGCGGCCAGGGCATGACCATCGACGAGCGCATCGCGGCGGCCGAAACCTTCTCGCCGGAAATGACCTCGCTCAACATGGGATCGATGAATTTTGGCCTCTACCCGATGCTGAACCGCTACAGCGCCTTCAAGCATGAATGGGAGCGCGCCCATCTCGAAAACTCCAAGGACTATATCTTCCGCAACACCTTCGGCGACATCGAGAAGATCCTGGAGCGGCTGGGCAAGGGCCATGGCGTGCGCTTCGAGTTCGAGTGCTACGACGTGGGCCACCTTTACACGCTTGCCCATTTCCTGGATCGCAAGCTGGTGACGCCGCCGCTGTTCGTGCAGACCATTTTCGGCATTCTGGGCGGCATCGGCCCGGACCCGCAGAATGTGCTTGTGATGCGCGAGACCGCCGAGCGGCTGTTCGGCGACCAGTATCACTGGTCGGTGCTGGCGGCGGGCCGCTTCCAGCTGCCCTTCACCACCATGGCGGCCACCATGGGCGCCAATGTCCGGGTTGGACTGGAGGACAATCTGTTCCTCGGCAAGGGCCAACTGGCGCCGTCCAACGCGGCACTCGTCGCCAAGATCAGGCATATTCTTGAAGAGCTGTCGATCGACATCGCTTCGGCGGACGAAGCGCGCGTCATGCTCGACACCAAGGGCGCGTCCAGCGTGAAGTTCTGACGGCGCACCCGGAGACAGGCCAATGCCAAAGCGCGTCATCGTGGTGGGATCGGGGATCATCGGGGCCTCGCTCGCCTGGCATCTGGCGAAGGCCGGGGCGGAGGTTGTCGTGGTCGAGGCGGAGCAGCCGGGCGGGCTCGCCACCCGCGCCAGCTGGGCCTGGATCAACGCCAGCTGGGGAAATCCCGCGCCCTATTTCCGTCTGCGCCTTCGTTCCATGGCTGAATGGCGGCGGCTCGCAGGCGAGATTCCGGACCTCGGGGTTAACTGGTGCGGCGGGCTCATCTATGACCTTCCGGAAGCCGAACTCGACGCCTATGCCGCCGAACGCGCCGCCTGGGGCCATCCGATCCGCCGTGTTGGCCGCGCGGAGATCGCCGAGATCGAGCCCAATCTCGCCGATCCGCCGCTCCATGCCTATCATGTGGAAGGCGAAGCCATGGTGGAACCGCTGGCCGCCGCCGAGGCGCTGCTGCAGTCAGCTGTGGCGCTGGGCGCTGAACTCCTGCCCGAGACCCCTGTCAGATGGCTGGCGGAAGAGCATGGCCGGGTTGTGGGGGTGATGACCGAGGAAGGCGTGATCCATGCCGATGAGACCGTGGTGGCTGCTGGTGCAGCCACCGCGCAGCTTCTGGACAGTGTCGGTGTGACCCTCAGGATAAGCACGCCCGCAGGCCTCCTTACCCATTCAAACCCGGCCCCGAAACTGTTGAACGGCCTCGTCATGGCGCCCGGCCTGCACGTCCGCCAGACCGCCGAGGGCCGGCTGGTGGCCGGCACCGATTTCGCCGGCGCCGATCCTGAGGATAATGCCGAAGCGCTCGCCGCCGATCTGCAGGCCAAGGTCGAAACCATGGTGAGAGGGGCGGCGGGACTGGGCCTCGATTTCTGCACACTCGGCTTTCGCCCGACACCCGCGGATGGTTGGTCCGCCATCGGGCGCCCGCAGGGCCGGACGGGACTCTATACGGTTGTCACCCATTCCGGCGTGACCCTCGCGCCGGCGCTTGGCTTGTTCGCAGCCACGGAGATCATGACCGGCGAACGCGACCCGCTGCTCGCAACCTTCGCGCCTGACCGTCCGGGCCTCACATGACCATGCAACCCCTGGCAGATGCGCCGCGGAACCTGCTTGCCGGCATCACGGCGGTGCTCACCGACATCGACGACACGCTGACGCTGCACGGGAGGCTTCCGGCCGAGGCCTATGACGCGTTATGGAAACTGCGGCATGCCGGGCTGAAGGTTGTCCCCATCACCGGGCGGCCGGCAGGCTGGTGCGATATGATTGCCAGGCAATGGCCTGTCGATGGCGTGGTTGGCGAGAACGGCGCCTTCTACTTCCGCTATGACGATGAGGCGCGGCGCATGATCCGTGTCTATGCGCAGCCGGCTTCGGAACGGCAGGAAAACACCGAACGACTTTGGAAGATCGCCAGGCGCGTGCTCACCGAATTTCCCGGCACCGCTATCGCGTCCGATCAGGCCTATCGCGAGATCGACGTCGCCATCGACTTCTGCGAGGACGTGCCGCCCTTGCCGCTCGCCGCCGCGCAGCAGATTGCCGAGACCTTTCACAAGGAGGGTGCGGCCGCCAAGGTATCCTCGATCCATGTCAATGCCTGGTTCGGCAGCCATGACAAGCTCACCATGAGCCGCCGGTTCCTGAGCGAAGTCTTTGGCATCGATGTTGATCGTCATGCCGCGCGCATCGCCTATTGTGGCGACTCGCCCAATGACGCGCCGATGTTCCAGGCCTTTCCGGTATCGATCGGGGTGGCCAATATCCGCCCCTATGCCCGGTTGATGGCGCATCTGCCGCGTTACGTGACGCTGGGCGAAGGCGGCCACGGCTTTGCCGAATTCGCGTCCGCCGTGCTTGCCGCAAGGCGGCCGGACCGGCGGGAGTGAAATCATGGACCTGGATCGCCGCTGATGGACTATCTGGCTTCGTTGCTCACTTATAAGGGCCTCATCGTGCTGGCGGCGTTGCTGCTGCTGTTGGCGCTGGAGCGGATGTTTCCGGTCGCCAGGGCGATTGGCGGCTTGAAGCGGGTGGCAAAGAACCTGTCGCTCGCGGGCCTCAATGCGGTGCTGTCCTGGGCGGTGGTGGTTCCGGTTTCGGCTCTGGCCGCGTCCTACGCGCTCGGCTGGCGGCCTGCATGGTGGAGCGGCTGGCTGGGGCTGGGGCTCGATCTCTTGCTGCTCGATTGCTGGATCTATTGGTGGCATCGCGCCAACCATCGCTGGCCGCTGCTGTGGCGTTTCCACGAGGTCCATCACCTCGACCAGTTCCTCGACGCCAGCTCGGCGCTGCGCTTTCATTTCGGCGAGGTGCTGTTGTCCTCGCTGGTGCGGGCGGGGGTCATCTTGCTCCTCGGCGTGCCGCTGCTGAACGTGGTGGTGTTCGAAACGCTGCTGGCGCTGTCCGCCATGTTTCACCATTCCAATGTGCGGCTGCCGCCGCGGGTCGAAAAGGCGTTGTCTCTGGTCATCGTCACCCCCTCGATCCACTGGGTCCACCATCATGCCATCCGGCGGGACACCGATTCCAACTATTCATCCCTGCTTTCGGTGTGGGACCGGCTGTTCGGGAGCCGTAGCTCTACCCGGCGCAGCCCGGATATGCCGATCGGCACCGAGGGTTTGAGCGACCGGGCGCTGTCAGGGCTGATCGCACGGCCCTTCGAGCACCGCTAAGGCATGCTGGCACGGTTCGTGCACAGGTTGCTTACAAATCGAATCAATCGTGCCGCCAGTCCCGGATCGGGACAGGGGGCAGCGCCAGAAAGGGACGGCAAGCGTGGTTAAGCCCGTCGTCAGGCAGGAACAGGACGCACTCGCCGCGGCGGTCCGCGACGCGCGGCTTGCGGAAGCCGCCCATTTTGAAGCAGCCCTCGACCTGCGGGACTCCAAATCGCTGCGCCTGCAAATCCTCAAGGATGATTTGCTTCCGGCCGTGCAGGCTTCGCCGGAAGCGCGGGACCTGTTTGATCTCACGCTGCTGCCCGGCGAACCGCCAAAACTCTGGGTTGATCTGACGTCCTATGTCCTGATGGAGCCGGATCACCGCACCTACCGCTTCATCCAGGACCGCCAGGACCGGCGCGAAATCCTGTTCGAGTCCGCCGACCGCGAGCAGGCCGCCGCCGCCATCCGCCGCCACATGGCGCACCGGCTGGTGGCGCGGGACCGGCAGGCGGCATCACTGCCGCCGCCGCCGGTACAGACGGGCTACAGCACCGCTTCGCTCATTCTGGCGTGGATTTCGGGACTGGCATTCGGGGCCCTCGCCCTGCTCGCGGCCGCATTGTATGTTGGGGTTCTAAAATTCTGATATTATTGAATTTTTTACTTTTGCGCCGACCGTTACATTCTGCAACAACATGTGATTTCCGCCGACTCCCCACTCCTGTTAGGTAAAACTTCGTAGAAACGCTGCTGTTGGATTTGAGCATGGGGTTTCTACCGCAAGAGTTGTCAGGTGGGTCGACCGGGGGGTAGCTGATGAATGGCGCGTTGAAGCGGAACAGTCTGTCCGAGGCCTTGGGCCCGGTGACGCCGACCTCAAATCGCAGCCTTGCTCAGAATCTCGCTGGTTTCGGATCGCTGACCGAGGGTCTGGATTACGCCGCCCAGGGGGTGACCGGGTTCAATTTCTTCTCCTCGCGTGGCGCTCTCGAGACATCGCTGCCCTATGCCGAGATGCGCCGCCGGGCGCTGACCGCCGCGCGGAAATTACTGTCGCTCGGGCTGAACCGGGGAGACCGGGTGGCGGTCGTCGCGGAAACAGGCCCGGAATTCGTCACTTTGTTTTTCGGCTGCCAATATGCCGGCCTCATTCCCTGTCCGCTGCCCTACACGATGTATATGGGCGGCAAGGACGCCTATGTTGAGCGCATCGCCGGCATGCTGACGGCGGCCGGCGCCGAGACCGTGGTGACCGGGCGTGATTTGCTCGGCCATGTTGCCGAGGGCGCGGCGCGGGCCGGCGCGAAACGGGTCCTGACGCATGATGAAATCGAGGCGCTGCCGCAGGCCGCCACCAAGCTTGAGCCGTTCCGCCCGGACGAGGCCGCCTATATCCAGTATTCTTCCGGTTCGACCTCGTGCCCCAAGGGTGTGCTGATTTCTCAGAGCGCCATCATGGCCAATGCCCGCGGAATATTGCGCGAAGGTCTGAAGCTGGCGCCTGATGACCGCGCTTTCTCGTGGCTTCCGCTCTACCATGACATGGGGCTGGTCGGCTTCTGCCTGTCGCCGATGCTCGGCCAGGTGAGTGTCGATTTCATCGCCACAGGCACCTTCGCGCGGCGGCCCGCGCTTTGGCTGTCGTTGATGTCGAATATCGGGTCCACCGTCACCTACGCGCCGAGCTTCGGCTATGATCTTGCGGCACGCCGGATCAATGGCGAGGCCGTCACCCTCGATCTCTCGCGGCTCCGCGTGGCGGGAATCGGCGGTGACATGGTGCGCGCTGACGTCCTTGACCGGTTCACGGATACGCTGTCGGTTGCCGGCTTCCGGCCCGAGGCGTTCCTGCCGAGCTACGGCATGGCCGAAACCACGCTGGCCATCTCTTTCGCAAGCTTTGCCAGGCCGGTGCGCATCGATGCCATCGACCGTCATGCGCTGAAGACCGAGGCCCGCGCGGTTCCGGCGAAAGGCGGCAACGCCCGGCGCTTCGTCGTTTGCGGCCGGCCGCTGGCCGAAAGCGCCGTCGAAATCCGCAACGAACATGGCCAGGCCCTGGGCGAGCGGCTGGTTGGCCGCATCTTCGTGAAGACCCCGAGCCTGATGTCAGGCTATTTCCGCGACGATCAGGCGACATCCGCGGCCGTCGGGCTGGACGGCTTCCTCGACACCGGCGACATGGGCTACTGGCTGGACGGCGAGATCGTGATCACCGGCCGCGCCAAGGATTTGATCCTCCACAACGGCCGCAACATCTGGCCGCAGGATATTGAGTGGGCTGCCGAGCATCTCGAGGCCCTGCGAGCGGGAGATGTCGCCGCCTTCGCCATCGAGGGCGAGAACGGCGATGACGAGGTCGTGGTGCTGGTCCAGTGCCGGTTGCAGGATTTGGAGGCCATCGAGGGTCTCCGCCGGGACGTTGCGGCGGTTGTGCACCGCGGCGCCGGCGTTGAATGCAAGGTTGTGATGGTGCCGCCGAAGAGCCTGCCATTCACCTCATCGGGCAAACTGTCCCGGGCCAGCGCCAAACAGAAGTTCTTGTCGGGCGAGATCGCTGAAATCACCGCCATGCCGTTCGCGGCCGAGGCGGCTGGCTTCGCGGCGGCGCTCTGAAGTCCAGCCGTCAGGCGGCGGCCCGTCCCGAGACATGAGTGCGACTGTTGCCATAACCGGAGCAACCGGCTTTGCAGGCCAGCATGCGGTCGCGGCGCTGCTGAGCCGCGGCAGCCGGCTGCGCGCGCTGGTCCGTGATCCGGCCAGGGCCGCCCTGCCGGCGTCCGTCGAGGTGATCGGCGGGAGCCTCGCCGACCCGGC
This sequence comes from Aestuariivirga sp., assembly GCF_046093005.1. Taxonomy (GTDB): domain Bacteria; phylum Pseudomonadota; class Alphaproteobacteria; order Rhizobiales; family Aestuariivirgaceae; genus Aestuariivirga. Next base: position 683 of record NZ_JBJTER010000195.1, on the reverse strand, counting down.
GGCGCTCCAGCGGCTGGTGAACGGGGCCGATGCGGTGGTGCACCTCGCCGCGGCTCTCACCGCGCTGAACCGGGAGGGCTATTTCGAGGTCAATGCGCGGGGCACCGCGGCGCTGACCGACGCGGCGCGCAAGGCGGGCGTGCGCCGCTTTGTGCATGTCTCTTCGCTCGCCGCCCGCCAACCGCAACTCTCCGCCTATGCCGCCAGCAAACGGCAAGCCGAAGACACGGTGGCCGCGCAAATGGCCGAACTCAATGCGGTCATCGTCCGGCCGCCGGCGGTTTATGGCCCCGGTGACCGCGCCACCCTGCCGCTGATCAGGGAGCTCACCCGGCCGGTGGCTGCAATTCCCGGCTTGCCGCGGGCACGCTTCTCGCTGCTCTATGGCCGCGACCTCGCGCGCCTTCTGGTCAAGGCCCTGGATGACGGCTTGCGCGGCATCCACGAATTGAGCGACGGCAAGCCCGGCGGCTATTGCTGGAACGACATGATTGCCGCGGCCAGCAGCTTTCGCGGCGCCCCCGTGCGGCCGCTGTTCCTGCCCCGGGCCTTGCCGGCCGCGGTGGCGGCCGGCGCCGAGGCCCGGGCCCGTCGTTCGGGCAAGCCCGGCATGGGCACCCGCGGCAAGATCGCCGCACGCTATCACGCCGACTGGGTGAGCCGGGGGGGCAGCCTGGCGCGGG
>NZ_JBJTER010000194.1:0-7328 GCF_046093005.1 Aestuariivirga sp. | reverse complement strand
CCGAGATGGTGATGCCTGGCGACAACATCTCGTTCGACGTCGAGCTGATCACGCCGATCGCCATGGAGGAGAAGCTGCGCTTCGCCATCCGTGAGGGCGGCCGCACAGTGGGCGCCGGCGTCGTCGCCAAGATCACGGATTAAGGGCGGACAGGAACATGCAACGTCAAAACATCCGTATCCGCCTCAAGGCTTTCGATCATCGCGTGCTCGACACCTCGACGCGTGAGATCGTGAGCACGGCCAAGCGGACGGGCGCGCAGGTGCGCGGGCCGGTTCCCCTGCCGACGCGCATCGAGCGTTTCACCGTGAACCGCTCGCCCCACGTCGACAAGAAGAGCCGCGAGCAGTTCGAGATGCGGACTCACCGCCGCCTGCTCGATATCGTTGATCCGACACCGCAGACGGTCGATGCTTTGATGAAGCTCGATCTCGCTGCCGGCGTCGATGTTGAAATCAAGCTCTAAGTCAGAGCTTTGAAGGAGTGAAGCGATGCGTTCTGGTCTCATCGCACAGAAGCTGGGCATGACCCGCATCTACACGGAGGAGGGAGCAGCTGTTCCCGTCACCGTGCTGAAGGTGGATAACTGCCAGGTTGTGGCCCAGAAGACGAATGACAGGGACGGCTACACCGCCCTGCAGCTTGGCGTGGGCGTGCCCAAGATCAAGCGGCTGACCAAGGCGGAGCGCGGTCATTTCGCGGTCGCCAAGGTCGAGCCCAAGCGCAAGCTGAAGGAGTTCCGCGTGTCGCCGGACAACGTCATTCCGGTTGGCGCCGAGATCACTGTCGATCATTTCGTGCCCGGCCAGTTCGTCGACGTGACGGCGACCTCGATGGGCAAGGGCTTCGCCGGCGGCATGAAGCGCTGGAACTTCGGCGGCCTGCGGGCAACCCACGGCGTGTCGATCAGCCACCGCTCGATCGGTTCGACGGGTAACCGCCAGGACCCTGGCAAGGTGTTCAAGAACAAGAAGATGCCCGGCCATCTGGGCGCCGAGACGGTGACCACGCAGAACGTCGTGGTGGTCAAGACCGATCCCGGCCGTGGCCTGATCATGATCAGAGGCTCGGTGCCTGGCGTCAAGGGTGCCTGGGTATCGGTGCGTGACGCGGTGAAGCGCAAGCTTCCCGACGCGGCGCCAAAGCCCGGCGCTTTCAAGATGCCGGAAGCCGCCGCTGCGCCGGCGGCAGAGTAAGGAGTGATGGGGATGAAAGCCGATATTCATACCATCGAGGCCAAGACGGCCGGCAGCATCGAGCTCGCCGACCACATCTTCGGGCTCGAGCCGCGCGCCGACATCATCCACCGGGTGGTGCAGTGGCAGCTCAACAAGCGCCAGCAGGGCACGCATCAGGCGAAGTCGCGTGGCGAGATCTCCCGCACGACCAAGAAGCTCGGGCCCCAGAAGGGTTCGGGCGGTGCCCGTCACGGCTCGCGCAAGGCCGGCATCTTCGTGGGCGGCGGCAAGGCTTTCGGGCCCCGTTTCCGCAGCCATGAGACGGCCCTCAACAAGAAGATCCGCGCCCTGGGTCTGCGCCATGCGCTGTCCAGCAAGGCCAAGGACCAGTCGCTGGTGATCCTCGACTCGGCGGCCTCCGACGGCAAGACCAAGTCGCTCGCCAGGGCCTTTGAGCAGCTGGGGCTCGCCAATGCGCTGATCATCGACGGCGCCGCGGTGAACGAGAATTTCGCCCGCGCTGCCCGCAGCATTCCGAACATCGACGTGCTGCCGGTGCAGGGCATCAACGTTTACGACATTCTGCGCCGCAAGAAGCTGGTTCTGACCAAGGCGGCCGTCGAAGCGCTGGAGGCGCGGTTCAAGTGAGCAAGGAACATTTCTACGACATCATCAAGAGCCCGGCGATCACCGAAAAGGCGACGCTGGTCTCCGAGCACAACCAGGTCGTGTTCAACGTCGCGCGGGAAGCCACCAAGACCGACATCAAGAAGGCCGTCGAAGGCCTGTTCGGGGTGAAGGTCAAGGCGGTCAACACGCTGGTGCGCAAGGGCAAGGAACGCCGTTTCCGCGGCCGCCCCGCGACGCTGAGCGACGTGAAGAAGGCATATGTGACCCTCGAAGAGGGCCAGCGGCTCGACGTGACGACGGGCCTCTGAGCGGTAAGGTAGCATCATGGCACTCAAGACATTCAACCCCACCAGCGCCGGCCGCCGTCACCTGATCCAGGTTGACCGCAGCCAGCTGTGGAAGGGCAAGCCGGTGAAGTCTCTCGTCGAGGGCATCGGCAAGAACGGCGGGCGCGGCAATTCCGGCCGGATCACCACCCGCGGCCAGGGCGGCGGCCACAAGAAGGCGTATCGCCTCGTTGATTTCCGCCGCCTCAAGATGGACATGCCGGCGGTTGTCGAGCGGCTCGAATATGATCCGAACCGCACCGCCTTCATTGCGCTGGTGAAGTATGAAGACGGCACGCAGGCTTATATCCTGGCGCCGCAGCGCCTGAGCGTGGGCGACTCGGTGGTCTCCGGCAAGTCGGTGGACGTGAAGCCGGGCAACGCCATGCCGCTCGGCGCCATGCCGGTTGGCACCATCGTCCACAATGTCGAGCTGAAGCCCGGCAAGGGCGGCGCGCTGGCCCGCGCGGCCGGCACCTACGCCATGGTCGCCGGGCGCGACCAGGGCTATGTGCTGCTCAAGCTGAAGTCCGGCGAGACCCGCATGGTCGACGCCTCCTGCATGGCCAGCGTCGGCGCGGTGTCGAACCCCGACCACATGAACGAAGTCGTCGGCAAAGCCGGCCGTTCGCGCTGGAAGGGCCAGCGGCCGATCTCGCGCGGCATCGCGCGTAACCCGGTCGACCATCCGAACGGCGGCCGCACCAATGGCGGCAAGCACTGGGCGACGCCGTGGGGCAAGCCGACCAAGGGCACCAAGACCCGCTCTAACAAGCGGACCCAGAAATTCATCGTGCGGTCGCGCCACGACCGCAAGAAGTCTCAGTAAGAGGTAGACCGTGACACGCTCCGTTTGGAAAGGCCCGTTCGTGGACGGGTATCTCCTCAAGAAGGTGGAAACCGCGCGCGGCGCGGGAGGGCGGACCCAGGCAATCAAGACCTGGAGCCGGCGCTCGACCATCCTGCCGCAGTTCGTGGGCCTGACCTTCCAGGTTCACAACGGCAACAAGTTCATTCCCGTTCTTGTTTCCGAGGAAATGGTCGGCCACAAGCTGGGCGAGTTCGCGCCCACCCGCACCTTCCACAGCCACTCGGCGGGCGACAAGAAAGCCTCGTCTGGAGGCAAGTCATGAGCAAGAAAGCCCGCCCGCGCAGCCTGCCGGACAATGCGGCCAAGGCCGTCACCCGCTCGATCCGCATTTCGCCGCGCAAGCTCAACGACGTCGCCTCGGAAATCCGCGGCATGAAGGTGGACAAGGCGCTGGCCTATCTCACTTTCTCGCGCCGCCGCATCGCCAAGGACGTCAAGAAGACGCTCGAATCGGCGATCGCCAATGCCGAAAACAACCACGGCCTCGACATCAACAGCCTGGTTGTCTCGGAAGCCTGGGTCGGCAAGAACCTGGTGATGAAGCGCTGGATGCCTAACGCCCGCGGCCGGGTGGGGCGCATCGAGAAGTTCTTCAGTGAACTGACGATCATCGTCCGCGAAGCCCGCGAAGAAAGCAAGGAGGCCGCCTGATGGGCCAGAAAGTAAATCCGGTCGGCCTGCGCCTGGGCGTCAACCGCACCTGGGACTCGCGCTGGTTCGCGGGCTCCCGCGAGTATGGCAAGCTGCTGCATGAGGACATCGCCATCCGCGACTACCTCAAGAAGGAGCTGAAGCAGGCGGGCGTCTCCAAGGTGCTGATCGAGCGTCCGCACAAGAAGTGCCGCGTCACCATCTATTCGGCCCGCCCGGGCGTGGTGATCGGCAAGAAGGGCGCGGACATCGAGAAGCTGCGCAAAAAAGTGCAGGAGATGACCAATTCGGAAGTTCACCTCAACATCGTCGAGGTGAGGAAGCCCGAGATTGACGCCAATCTGGTGGCCGAGAATATTGCCCAGCAGCTGGAGCGCCGCGTGGCCTTCCGGCGCGCCATGAAGCGGGCCGTGCAGTCGGCCCAGCGCATGGGCGCGGAAGGCATCAAGATCACCTGCGCTGGCCGTCTGGGCGGGGCGGAGATCGCGCGTACCGAATGGTATCGCGAGGGCCGCGTTCCGCTGCACACGCTGCGCGCCGACGTCGATTATGGCACCGCGACCGCCTTCACCACCTATGGCACCAATGGCGTCAAGGTGTGGATCTTCAAGGGCGAGATCCTGGAGCACGACCCGATGGCGCAGGACAAGCGCATGAACGAGCCGGCCGATGCCGGCGGTTCGCGCGGCCGCCGCGACCGCGACGCGGCCTGAGGAATTGAGAGTAAGTCATCATGCTGCAACCCAAACGAACCAAGTTCCGCAAGGCCTTCAAGGGCCGCATCCACGGCAAGTCGACGAGCTGCAACACGCTCGACTTCGGCGCCTTCGGCCTCAAGGCGCTTGAGCCCGACCGGCTCACCGCCCGCCAGATCGAGGCCGCCCGCCGGGCGCTGGCCCGCGGCATGAAGCGCGCTGGCCGCATCTGGATCCGGGTGTTCCCGGACGTGCCGGTATCGAAGAAGCCCGCTGAAGTGCGCATGGGCTCCGGCAAGGGCTCGCCCGAATACTGGGCGGCCCGCGTCAAGCCGGGCCGGGTGCTGTTCGAGATCGACGGCGTGCCGCGCAACGTGGCCGAGGAATCGCTCGGCCTCGCCGCCGCGAAACTCCCGATCAAGACGCGCTTCGTGGCGCGGCTGGGCGAGTAAGGGAGTGACGGAGATGAAGGCCAGAGACATCCGCGTCATGACCGGCGACCAGGTCAAGGACGAAATCGTGAAGCTCAAGAAAGAGCAGTTCAACCTGCGCTTCCAGAAGGCTTCGGGGCAAATCGAAAACACCGCGCGCATCCGCCAGATCCGCCGCGACATCGCCCGTCTCAAGACGGTGCAGTCGCAGAAGGCGGAAGCGAAGTAGGAGAGAACAACATGCCGAAACGCATCCTGCAGGGCGTCGTGGTGAGCGACAAGAACGACAAGACCATCGTGGTGCTGGTCGAGCGCCGCCTGCGCCACCCGGTGCTCAAGAAGACCGTGCGGCTGTCGAAGAAGTATCATGCCCACGACGAGAAGAACGAGGCCAAGGCCGGCGACATCGTCAGGATCGAGGAGACGCGCCCCATCTCGAAGCAGAAGCGGTGGGCGCTCGTCGAGAAGGTTGCGGCGGGCCAGGCTTAAGGAAGAGCGGGCCCGGTGGGCCCCAGGATTGAACGGGTGATCAGATGATCCAGCAAGAAACCAATCTCGATGTCGCGGACAATTCCGGCGCAAGGCGGGTCCAGTGCATCAAGGTGCTGGGCGGCTCCAAGCGGAAATACGCCTCGGTGGGCGACATCATCGTGGTGTCGGTCAAGGACGCCATTCCGCGCGGCCGCGTCAAGAAGGGTAGCGTGATGAAGGCGATCGTGGTGCGCACCGCGAAGGACATCCGCCGGCCGGACGGTTCCGTGATCCGCTTCGACCGCAACGCGGCGGTGCTGATCAACGCCCAGGGCGAGCCGGTCGGCACGCGCATCTTCGGGCCGGTGCCGCGCGAGCTGCGCGCCAAGAACCAGATGAAGATCATTTCGCTTGCGCCGGAGGTGCTGTGATGGCGGCGAAACTGAAGATCAAGAAGGGCGACAAGGTTGTCGTCATCACCGGCCGCGACAAGGGCCGGCAGGGAGAGGTGATCCGCGTGATCCCCGCCGAGAACCGGGCGGTCGTGCGCGGCGTCAACGTGGCCAAGCGCCACCAGAAGCAGACGGCGGCGCAGGAAGGCGGCATCATCTCCAAGGAGATGCCGATCCATGTGTCGAACCTGGCGCTGCGTGACCCCAAGGACGGCAAGCCGACCCGGGTTGGATACAAGACATTGGCCGACGGCAAGAAGGTGCGCGTCGCCAGGCGTTCGGGAGAAGTGATCGATGGCTAAGGAAGAGGCAAAGAAGGCGGCGGCCAAGCCCGCGGCCGAGGCCAAGGCGAAGACCGAAGCCAAGAGCAAGGCGAAGGCCGATAAGGCATCCGCCAAGACGGTTGCAGAGCCTGGCTCGGAAGGCGCGCCGGCGGGCTATGTGCCGCGGCTTCGCACCCATTACGAAGAGGTCGTTCGCCCTCAGCTGCTGAAGGAATTCGGCTACAAGAATGCGATGGAAGTGCCGAAGATCACCAAGATCGTGCTCAACATGGGCATCGGCGAGGCGACGCAGGACTCGAAGCTCGTGCAGGTGGCGGTGGGCGAGCTTGAGCGCATCGCCGGCCAGAAGGCCGTGATCACCAAGGCCCGCAAGGCCATCGCGCAGTTCAAGATCCGCGAGAACCTGGCGATCGGCGCCAAGGTCACGCTGCGCAAGGTGCGGATGTATGAGTTCCTCGACCGGCTGATCAACATCGCGCTGCCCCGCGTGCGTGACTTCCGCGGCCTTACCGACCGCAGTTTCGACGGCAACGGCAACTATGCCTTCGGGATCAAGGAGCACATCATTTTCCCGGAGATCGACTACGACAAGATCGACCGGGTGTGGGGCATGGACGTGATCATCTGCACCTCGGCCAAGACCGACGCAGAGGCCCGCGCGCTGATCGACGCGTTCAACTTCCCGTTCCGCAAGCCCGCCCGCAAGGCGGCCTAGGCAACCGAACAAGGCTGAGGCAAACCGAACATGGCCAAGACGAGCTCCGTAGAAAAGAACAACCGCCGCCGCAAGCTGGTGAAGCAGTATGGCGCCAAGCGCGCCAAGCTGAAGGCGGTGATTCAGAACAAGTCGCTGCCCATCGAGGAGCGTTTCGCGGCGCAGCTGAAGCTCGCCGAGATGCCGCGCAACTCCGCCAAGATCCGGATCCGTAACCGCTGCGAGGTGACGGGCCGTCCGCGTGCCTACTACCGCAAACTTAAGATGTCGCGTCTTGCGCTGCGCGAAATGGCCAACCTGGGCCTGATCCCGGGCATGGTCAAGTCGAGCTGGTAAGAGATACGGACTTCAGGAGAGAAGAATGAGTGTGAATGATCCGATCGGCGATATGCTGACTCGTATCCGCAATGCGCAGGAGAGGGGCAAGTCGAAGGTTTCGATCCCCCATTCAAAGCTGCGCGAGAACGTGCTGAACGTGCTGCAGGGCGAGGGCTTCATCCGCGGTTTCGCCGTGGTTCAGCTTGGCAACAACAAGGCCGAGATCGAAGTCGAACTGAAGTATTTCGACGGCGCTCCGGTTATCCGAGAGCTCAACCGCGTGTCGAAGCCCGGCCGCCGCGTCTA